>CALAJG010000196.1 GCA_937923375.1 uncultured Leucothrix sp. | reverse complement strand
TGAAATCACAGAATCAATCGTGTTTGATCGCTCCTTTGAACAGATTCAACAACAGCTTGAATTAATTCATGACGCTGGGATCAAGATATCCCTTGATGATTTTGGTACCGGATTTGCAAATCTGTCTCATCTGAGACGAATCCCATTTGATAGCTTGAAAATTGATGAGAGTTTTACGTCAAAAATTCTTGATGACCCGGGCATGCATCTTATTGTTAAGTCGTTGATTGATTTATCGCTGGGCTTGGAAAAACAAATAATCTGTGAAGGCATTCAAACCCCTGAAATCAGGCAGGCTCTATTGGAAATGGGCTGTCAGTATTCACAAGGCTTTTTGCATAATAAAGGACTTCCGTTCGAAAAAAGCTGCACACTTCTCTCGGTGGCCGATCAAGCGGCATAAGACTGGTAAGTGCCTCCCTTCCCAATTCTAACTCACTGGCACCGCCTGACAATTCCAGCAGCTCTCAAACATGGCTCCGTTGGGTTCTTTGCAGCTTTCGCAAAACCAATCCGGTTCATTCGCTTTGTTGGACAGCGCTGAGACTAACTCAACCGCGCGAGTGTAGTCATGTTTATTGAGCACGTATACCTCAGGCCACGTTTCAGCGGGCACTAAATCACCCGCTCCCCCTGAGGCAAACTCATTTTTTAAAATTACCTTAATACCATTATTCTCAAGTAAGTTTTTGGCGTTTTGAACGATGGCAGTATTTTCATGCGTGTAGACGAGTTTCATGTTACGTTTCCTAGTGTTTGGTTTCTTTCATCTTATCACCTCCCCAAACATCCTCTCTGATGGTTTTGCTATTGGTAAATGTTTCGACTTTGTTTTCTAAAATAAATTTAATGAAAAAAATGATACAAAAAGAGAACACAAGGCGTTATAGTAGTGACTCCTTAATTAGATCGTTTATTCGCAAATGGATAAGAAGGAAATTGTCACACAATATAAAAATAAGCGTGATACCGGAAGGACAGCAACCGAGCACTTTGCATCCTTCAGCGTAAACCACCCTGATAGTCATCTTTGCCCTGGATGACTATCAGGTACGCACAGGCCTCCGGTTCCCTACCCGTGAGGCTTTTTTATTTTAGGACATTTTTCGACAGACGGGTATGATATAAACATCCCAAATTCTTGAGAGTCTTATGCGTCTGTTTATTGCACCTAAAAGAGATGTCGCGCTATCCATCTCAGTGGCCTTAGGTGGCCCAGCGGTAGCAGAGGGGGCATCGTTTAAACTTGATGAAGATGAGGTAACTTGGTTATCCGGCCACTTGCTGCGCCTTGGCAATCCTCAGGAATATGACGAACGTTATGAAACCTGGTCCCTAGATGATTTGCCAATGAGCTGGCCCATAAGCTACCTGCCGGATGACCGCCATAAACAACAGCTAGCTTCGGTGATTGAGCTGGCACAGCAAGCTGATGAATTGGTAAACGCAGGTGATCCAGACCCAGAAGGGCAGCGTCTTGTTGACGAGGTTATTGAGTATGCAGGCCTCGAGTCAAAACCCATGGCTCGTTTGCTGATTAATGACAATAACCCGATGGCAATTCTTAAAGCATCCTTGAGTATGCGCAGCAATCAGGATTATCGTGGTCTATCCTTATCAGCATTGGCAAGATCCGTCTGTGATCAACGCTATGGTTTTAATCTAACCCGAACTTACACCTTGCTTGCCCGACAAAAAGGCTATATTGGCGTGTTGTCTGTAGGGCGTGTGCAAACGCCAATCCTTGGTTTAATTGTTGCAAGAGACAAGACTCATGAATCCCATGAAGCTCTTACCTATTACCAGGTGACTACGGATATCCAGATTAAAAACCAACGGGTTCAAAGCCATTACATACCAGACTTAGATGGGATAGATAGTTCAGATGAATCAGTAGCAGGGCACCAGCAAATAGATTTTGTAAGCGAGGCACGCAACAACACAATGCCTGACAATGCGATGCTTGATCTTGCAATAGCCAAGCGCATCGCACTTGAGACAAAGGATAAACCTGCAACCTTAATTTCAGCCTCTACTACTGAAATACGTAATCCTGCGCCACTACCTCACAGTTTGCTAAGTTTACAAGCTGAAGCGGCGGGTCTGTACGGCTACAAACCGAATCGTGTGCATGAAATTGCTCAAAAGCTTCGTGATGAGTGCATGGCAATTACATATCATCGCAGTGATTCACGCTATTTGAGTAATGAACGATTTAGAGAGGCTCCTGCATTGCTGGATGCCTTAGCTTCCCATTACCCTGATCTAGTGACAGGATGCGACAAGCAGCATCGGAGCAGGGCATTTAACAGTGAAAAAGTTACGACCCATCATGCCATTATTCCGACTTTAAATGTGCCTGAGCCTGAACAGTTGGATGAAGATGAAACTCGTATCTACGAGCTGATTACGCGTGCCTATGCGGCACAATTTCGTCAGGACGAAGTAAGTGATGTAACAAGGCTAGTCTTTGATATTGCAGGTCACCAGTTTGAGTCGGTTTCTCAGACCAATAAATCCAAAGGTTGGCGTCAAGATGAGCTATCAATTGCTGATGAAGATGCGTTGGATCAAATCTCCCAAGGCAATTTAGCATCGATTACCCGATTTGATCACGGCAAGGCTGTTGACTCGAAAGTATTGGAGCAATTAACAGCCGCACCTGCCCGCTACACGATGAAAACACTGCTACAGGACCTTACAAAGGTCGCGGACTACGTAACCGACCCTGCAGTAAAAAAGCTATTGCTGGAAAAAGATATCGCCAAACAAGATGAAGCAGGGGGAATTGGAACCCCTGCAACCCGTGATAAACATATTGAAACTCTGTTTACCCGTGGCTTTGTAACCGAGCTGAATGGAGAGGTCGTTAGTACATCGATCGGGCGAGATTTTCATGATGCGCTGCCAGACTTTGCGGTGAAGCCTGATATGACGGCGCTCTGGCATGAAAAGCAAAAGCAAATAGAGTCTGGGGTAATTGATTATCAAGCATTTATCAGCGATGTTGATGAGATTATTGCCAAAGAGGTTGACCGTGCCAAACGCATGGGATTAAACATCAACGTTAAACCAATCGAGTGTCCTGCCTGCGCCGTTGGGCATTTAGTCCTGCGAACGAGTAAAGCCAACAAGCAATTTTGGGGCTGCTCGTCGTTTCCCAAATGCCGCACGACGTTTTCTGATGTAAAAGGCAAGCCAGACATTAAATAATTCAAAATCTTGCAACCACTTAGCTAATAGCGTGTCTGAATGTTTAAGGATTATTGCCATGAAGTCGTAATCCTCAGGCAGGGGCTGCCATGATTGCAATTATTTGCATTGTTATTTTTTTGGGTTTTCTAATAGCTGCGTTAATTCAGGTCGCACGATCTTACGAAGATAATTTCAAAGATTGATCAATGAACGATTCCAGTGTTAAAACGACTTATTTGCTTGGTGACAAGCAAGGGCGTTCAGCTGTGGCTACTACAAACATGAAAATCTCAAAAGATGGGATTCGTACCCTCATGGATTCAGAAGGTTCTGAAAGTGAGGTATATATCGATCAGGCAGGTCTTCCCACCATTGGTGTTGGACATTGTCTGACTAAATCAGAAGTTGCCAGTGGGAAGATTGAGCTGTCAGATGGCACTGTAATTGACCTGAGAAATAATCGTATTAGTCAAAAGAATATTAAACGTTTGTTACAAGACGATCTTATTTCACGTGAAGAAGTAGTTAACCGATTGGTCCGGGTGCCTTTAGAGCAAAGTCAGTTTGATGCGTTGGTACATTTCGTTTTTAATGTAGGAAATGGCGCATTTAAGAATAGTACCTTACTCAAGAAATTAAACAGCGGTGACTACTCAGCTGTTCCCGATGAGATTCGAAAGTGGAATATCATCACTGTCGAAGGCAAAAAAAGAGTTAGTGATGGCTTAGCCAACCGAAGAGAGATTGAGTGTTCGATGTGGGAGTCTTGTGGGACAGATGGACAAACCGAACGTGCGCGCACTAGCGAAAAAAAATCCAGACGTAGTAAGTCTAAGTCTAATAGAAAATCAGCATCTAGCAAAAAACCAAAAACGACTGAGAAGCCAGCTTATCAGAGTAAAGTCATTGGTATGGCTATCGCGACCGCGGTGGCGTACCTGGGTAGTAAGTACGGCTTAGATATTCCGGTTGAATGGCAAACCAAAATTGAAAGCGGCATCGTAGTTGGTGGCTTAGCCGGTATTGCAGCGCTTCGTCGTTGGTTTACCAACACCAGTCTGCGTTAGCCCAAGGATTCAGGCGCCTAACCACTCAATAGTGAAAGTCATGTAATAGCTATCCTGATTATCACTTGGATAAAGTAATCGATAGCGATGCCCAGCGGTATCCCGGTAATCCCTTTGTTGAATCATGGTGTTTTGATTATTCAGCGCCACATCCTGAAAACTTCGGCTGCTGACCAATGATAACTTAAATTTTTCCGTCAAATAGTTATCAACTTGCTCAAGTGTGAATAAAGTTCCCGTCTTGTGTTTAAGTAACACATCCGTTGTACAATCGCTGGCCTGTGGGGTAATCGCGTAATCAATTCCATCAATAAGAATTTCATAGGCATCGTAATCTGGATTAACTGTGTGCCCCATCTCTTCTAGATAAGAAACAGTCTTTTTTGGTGCGTCTTTAAACGAATAACAATAACGATCAAAAAGGCTGACAAAATCATTCAGGTGATTATTACTAGGAGTTGCCGATAGATGAAAAGATATAAAAATAAATGCCGTAGCATATAAATATTTCATTATCGTTGATCCTGACAAAAGAGGGGTAGCAATCTTATGGTTTGTTTGATTGCTCATTGTAACGACAAAGTCGGCTTTTTGCATCTTGTTTACTGAATATTAGCATTGCAATTATTTATGCTTAGTTTTGATTTATTAATATAGTTCAAAATTATGACAAATTGTAGTCTGGCTAGATAAATCCTTGGACTGATAGGCAGATACTGTTTAGCATATTCCTTAATCACTGAAAGTAACATATGGCAAGGGATGAGGAAAATCAATTTTTCTACAATCAACTATCTTGGGCTTGGTTTAATTCTCTTAGCCCTGAATTCGAGTGCCTGGGGTAATAAAATATCGAAATGCTCTGCTTACTCACAGAATAGTGTTCTGGATCAGATCAAGAATATTAAGTCCAACTGCGGTTTCAAAGGTAAGCATTGGAGCCCCAGCTTAAGGGAACACCAGAGCTGGTGTTTGAAAAATAAAACATCTCTAGTTGAAAATAAAACGACAATTCGTCATCAGTTGCTAGAACAATGTGGTCGTGTGATGCAAAGAGACCTTGAATGGTCAGAACTTGGATTTGATATTCAAAATCAACTATTTGGCCAACTAATAAAGGCTGTCGCCGTTGATGATATCAGTAGCCTAAGACTGTTTGAGTCTCAAGGCGTTGACTTAAATTTTGAATGGCATCTTATCGATGGCGGATTACTCTATTGGGCCATTAGCAACCAAGCGCCTCAAGTAGTGCGCTATCTAATAGAGGAAAAATCGGCCAATCCTAATTTAACGGCGAACGGTGGACCTAATCCATTGGTAAAGTTACTTAACAATGCACCTCTGGTTAATTATCGTTTGTTGGAGTATCTTTTACGAAGCGGGGCGAGGCCTAATCATGGCGGGGAAGATTTTTCTGATAATAATTTTCCTATAACGATGGCCGCTATGAATAATGATCTTCAAGCTGTTCAACTATTATTAAAATATAAGGCTGACCCGAATCTTTACGAGTCGGTGCCACCACTAATGATTGCTATCTATCATAATAACTCACGTATGGTAGATGTTCTTTTAAAGTACGGCGCAAACCAAAACAAAGGATTAAATGGCCTCGATTGTAATGACGTCAGGAAATCCCAGTACACAGGCGACCTACTGCCTATGGATGCGGCTGTGTTAGCTAATAATAGCCGTATTATCAATTCATTGAGCCGGATGTCAGCAAAAACAACGGCGCAATGTTTATCCGGATCGTGAATGAATCCAATCAAATCATCAGGGACGAAAGCAACAATGCTAATCAATAATAAACGAGTGCTTGTAATAGGATTAAGTCTATCCGCATTACTATGCTTAAGTACTGGCGCTGCAGAAGATAATGGACTGGCTAATAGCATTGTTCAGCATAAACTAAGTTTAGCCTCGGCCTTGCAAGCTGCTGAGGTCAGTGTTACCACCTGTAGAAAGCTGAACCTGAATGTCAGCGCGGCAGTGGTTGATAGCAGTGGCTTGATACAAGTCTTGCTTCGAGATACTAACGCTAGTCCTATCTCGGCGACGCTGAGTCAACGCAAAGCATTTACGGCCGCTAACTTTTTAAAAGATACCACGCAGCTAGCAGATTTGTCCGACACAGCGACTGGTAGAAGTGAAGGCGTGCTAATGTCCGCTGGCGGTGTGTTAATAGAAGTAGATGGGATTGTTTATGGTGCGATTGGCGTCAGCGGCGCTGCGACAGGTGCTAAGGATGACGAATGTGCCAGAGCTGGTTTTATGGCTATCTCTGAAAGCTTAGCCAAGCCAGAATCCAAAGACGCTGAAGCAGCGGATAACGCTAAGCCGAAGACTTAATTTTCTTCAGTATTGATTACATTATGTACTTCAGGTTTTCTGTGGGTGCTGATGTTATTACGTAGCAACTTATTTATATGATCTTGTGCGTATTGCAACTTCTTAAACAGCTTGCTTAACTCAGTCCCATTAAGAGAACCGTCTTTACGCATGTCGCGTTCTATACTGATTATCTCATGCTGCTCTTCACGCAGTTTCCGAGCTTCTTTTGGTGTCAAACGACCGAGACGTACACCGGCTTCAATAGATTTTGCCTGCTTAGTTTGGATTGCGTTTACATGCCGAGCTGAAACCACATGGTGTGGGGCAGACGAAGCTTGCGATGAGTTGATTGTGCCAAAAAACAAAACGGCCAATGAGAAACTAAGAATAGCGCGTGTTGAGATACTTTTATTATTATGCATTTTGAACTTCCAAATCTTGGTTCATGTTCATATAAGACAAGTAATAGAACATAAGGTTTCCGGCCAAGGATGTTCATTAGTAATCTTGGTTGGATAGAAAGTTCAAAATATAATCAAAATTTTCCTGCAGAATAAAAACGGCACTGGAAGACTCCCAGTGCCGTTTGTACGGTAACTACGTTAAAGCGAACTGATTATTTATGCCAGTTTTGATGTTTCCCGTGGTTTCTCCATTGTCTGTTCTGGTGCCTTTTGTTTTTCCAATGGTGACGTTGTGCGTTGGCTCTCACATTATAATGTCTTGGACGCTTAGGATAGCGCACAACTTGTCGGGGACGATTCACGCGTCTAATATGGCGGCGAGCATGATGGTGTTGATAACGTCGACCAGTGTTTATCTGGAATGAAACTGAAGTGCGAGCTGGTATATAGCGTGTTACTGGCGCCACATAGACCGGAGCGGGCGCTTGGATATAAGTAACCCGAGGAGCTGGTTGACGATATACAACCTGTTGTACCGGTTGTTGGTAAACCACTTGAGGCGCGGGTTGGCGATAAACCACTCTCTGTGGTTGTTGAACGGGCTGTCGATAGACCGGCTGCTGTACAGCTGCTCGATTTCTTGAGGCTTGTAATGCTGCCTGTTGTCTTGCTGCTCTGGCTTGTTGAGCCGCTGCTTGTTGCTGGCGGATTTGTTGTGCTTTACGGGCAGCAACCTGTTGCTGAATTCGTTGGGCCTGTGCCCGCCTCTGCTGATTAATTCGCTGTTGATTGGCTAAGGCTTGTTGCTGTCGCGCCCGTTGAGCCTGCAAGTGTTGCTGGTTCTGCTGGTAATTGACAGGTCTTTGTACCCTTCTTTGCACGCTATGTGTTGCAATAGGTTGAATTCTTGGCACGGTATAGGCTTGATTGTGCGAATGTCCGATGTTCACCTGGGGGTTGTTTGGTGCACAAAGAACGTGACTGTAAACTTGGGTAGTAGTCGCCAATAACGTAGCGGCGCTGACACTCAATAAAGTGAGGGGTCTAAGCATCTTATTATCTCCATTTATAGGTAGCTTTCTTATCGAATAAACGAGCACCTTCCTGTGCTCTCAGACGGTAAGACGGCTTTCCTTGAGATAAGGTTCGTCACTGGATAAAATTAATACGATTTATTGATAATTAATCATTAGTTGTTTATATATTATACTAACCTGATGATTTTATTGCTGTTTTGATAGCCAAAAGTCTAAACCCTGTGCATTTAACTTGCTATCCATGCCTATAACGCCACGGCAAAAATCATCTGATTCAGTACCACCCAGTTCATGATATTGAGCTAATAAATACTGCTGTATTTTTTGATCAATAACCTGGACACGATCACCTATTACTTCCCGTGAATCAGTGGCTATTTTGACAAAGGCATCAATGCTTTTTGTCAGCTGTCGGGCAACAGATCCTGAAGGTTTGACCTGACCATAATGCGTCAGGTTAAATGCTCTTGGGTTTATGGCTAACAAGCGCTCAATGCTGCTGTGCAGTGCGATAGGGTCAAACTGAACGGGAGTAGTCGTGACAAATATCAGAGGCTCATCACCTATGTGGGTTTGTGGGTAGGCAATTCCAAAGGTGTCACCAGAAAAAATAGTATCGCTTATATCATCATGGACACAAAAATGATGTTTAGCGTGACCGGGCGTGTCGTAAAAGCGCAGCGTGCGGTTACCAAACTTGAGCTCAAAATTATCTGGGGCTTCGGTTACCCGGTTGGCTTCAACCGGAATCAATTTACCATAAAGGCGTTCAAACGCTTCGTCACCATATACCGACCGAGCGCCAGCCGATAATTTATCTGGGTTAATCATGTGACGTGTACCATAGGGGTGAACAATGAGTTCAGCACTAGGGCAGTTCTGCATAAGTAAGCCGACACCACCCGCATGATCAAGGTGTACATGGGTAGGAATGACGTAACGGACAGCATTAGCCGTTAAACCATACTGCGCTAAGACCTCAAAAATATAGGGGACAGTGTGGC
>CALAJG010000195.1 GCA_937923375.1 uncultured Leucothrix sp. | reverse complement strand
GTGGCAACGTATGATTATCTCGTGACTAATACGGGTAATGTGACCATCACCTCGCCAATCACTATCAATGACAATTTGATTCCTGCAGCGAATATCAGTTGTGATCCATGGCCTGCCGCCGGTGTTGCGCCGTCAGCAACCTACCGCTGTATCGGAACCTACACCGTTACCATCAATGATGTTGCTTTAGGCAGTACGACCAACGTGGCAGCAGCCACCGATGGAACGACCACTTCACCGACGGATACAGCGACTATACCGAATGGTGCTAATTCAGCGTTGACGCTGACCAAAAGCTCGGTGGACACCACCTTTGCAACACTCAATCAGACGTTGACATATACCTATTCGGTTGAGAATACCGGCAATGCTGCGTTGGTTTCCGATGTCACGGTGTCAGATAACAAGATCAACGCTGGAACGCCGTTTGTTTGTTGGACTTCAACGCCTTCAGACCCTGACTTTACCTCTGGTGAAACGGTTAGCTGTACAGCGACTTATAATGTGACCCAAGCTGACTTAAATGCAGGTTTTGTTTCGAATCAAGCAAGTGCCGAATCAAGCTATCTCGGTACCAGCATCACTTCGCCATCCGTTGAATTAACCATCAATGCAAATCAAGCACAGGCTTGGACATTAACAAAAACCTCAACTTCAACACCCACAAAACAAGGTGACGTTGCGGTCTATGGTTTTGCTCTGGAAAACCTCGGCAATGTGACGATCTCCGGCATTACCCTCACGGATGCAAAATGTGATGTCGCGCCGACCTCGCCAGATAGTGGTGATGTAGCCAATACCGGTGTACTAGATCCTGGTGAAACATGGGTTTATAGCTGTAGCCATACGGTGACGCAGGCAGAGGTCGACGCAGGTTCGGTTAATAACTCAGCCTCAGCGAGTGGCACACCCGCTAGCGGCACCCTGCCTCCTGCCACCGCAACGAACAGCATTCCTGTTGCGCCAGCGCCATCGTGGATCTTGGATAAAAGCTCCAACTCGGCACCGACCCAGAAAGACGACATTGCTGTTTACAGCTTTAGCCTGACAAACACTGGAAATGTCACGATTTCAGGTATTACTTTATCGGATGCTCAATGTGATGTTGCGCCAATAGCGCCGGATAGCGGTGATGTAAGCAATAGTGGTGTATTGGACCCTAACGAGACTTGGGTCTACAGCTGTAGCCATACGGTCACTCAAGTTGAAATAGACGCGGGTGCGGTCAATAACTCAGCCTCGGCGACGGGCACACCAGCGGGTGGCACCCTGCCTGCTGCACCCGCAACGCATACCATCCCGGTTACTCAGGCACCTCAGTTAGCCTTAGTTAAACCAGCGCCGGTGAATCTTGATGAAGACGGCAATGGCCAGATTAGTCAAGGCGATACCTTAAAGTACACCATTACGGCAACTAACAATGGATCTGTCTCGCTGACCAATCTAACCATAACGGACAGTATATTATCCGCTCCAAATAATACGGTTAGCTGTGCATCAGTCGCACCGCAGGCAACTTGTGTACTCTCAGGCGATTACGTAGTGACAGCTGCGGATGTAGCAGCAGGTTCAGTGGTTAACAATGCCACGGCAAATTCTGATCAGACACCAGAAACAACAGCCAGCCAAACAAGCTCGGTGCCTTCGCCACTATTGACTCTGGTTAAGACTGCACCTGCTAATGCCGATGAAGATGGCAATGGTGAGATCAGCGCAGGAGACACCCTCACCTACACCATCACCGCCACGAATAGCGGGACGGCAGCGTTAACCAATGTGGTTATTAACGATTCTAAACTAACGCCTAACAGTATGGTTTGTGCTTCGCCTCTGGCAGTGAATGACAGCTGTCAACTCACTGGCACCTATACCGCAACGGTTGCAGATGTTGCGGCCGGAAGGATCATCAATACGGCCACAACAGACTCTGATCAAACCGATGCAGCGACTGCCAGCAATGACTCATTGATCAATTCACCGAGTCTGAGCTTGGTAAAGCCAGATCCGGCCAATGCCGATGAGGATGGCAACGGCGAAATAAGTGAAGGCGATACGCTTACATATACCATCACCATGACCAACACCGGTACAGCAAGCTTAAGCAATGTGGTAATAACTGACAGTCTGCTAGTCACGCCAAACGATACCATTAGCTGCGCGACCGTGGCACCGCAAGCAACCTGCGTATTGACCGGTGAGTATGTTGTCAATGCAGTCGATGTAATTGTGGGCTCGATCGTCAACACTGCGACCGTCAATAGCGATCAGACCGGTGAGTCAACAACCGATAATACGCTGCAGGTGCTGAAGCCATCGGCTTCGATTAGTAAATCTCAACCTGTTAATACAGATGAAGATAGCAGTGGTGTGGTCAGTCAAGGAGATACGTTAACGTATACCGTGACCATGACCAATACCGGAACAGCGACACTAAGTAACGTAGTGGTTAGCGATCCTTTGATAACGCCCAACTCAAAAACCTGTGCCACAGTGGCTCCCAACGCAAACTGCACACTGATCGGCACCAAAGTGGTGACCGATGATGATGTTAACGCTGGTGAAATCGTTAATACCGCTAGGGGTGAAGCCTCACAGCTGGAACCCCTTGCCGATAGCGTAACCACTAACACAGCGAATCCTGAAATCAGGTCAACAAAATCAGCTGGCCAGCCCAGACTCAATGCGGATGGCAGCTTTGATATTGATTACACCATCATTGTTAAAAATACCGGGACAGTCACACTCAATGCCTTGGCCATCGCAGATGATCTTGCAACGCAATTTGGTACGGCGTTTGTTTCTGTGATGTCCACCCCGACAGCTAGCTTTGTTAGCAATGCGTCAGGTAATTCGCAGTTACCAACGGCTAACGCAGACTTTACGGGTGTCTCGCCTCAGATCGGCCTTACTAGCGGTACGGATGGTCAGTTATTCGCAGGTGATAGCTATCAGATGCGTTTCACAGCACGCCTTAATCCAAATGCTGAAAATGCCCCAGCTGTGTATAACAACCAGGCCTCCGTCAGTGGCTCATCAGGTAGCTTAGTACTGAGTGACCTGACTGATAGTGGCAGTGACCCGGATGCAGAAAACTCTGATGCACCAACGCTGATTACACCACCGCAACCGCGGCCAGAAGTTCAGTCAACTAAATTTGCAGGAACGCCGGTGCTGAATCCTGACCTTACCTTCAACGTGCCCTTCACGATAACCGTCAAGAACACAGGTGACGTTAATCTGAGCATGCTTAGTCTTGAAGATAACATGGCATCAAGCAATCAGTTGGGTAGCACCTTCATGAATGTGGTGACAGCGCCAACCGTGGTGATTGGTAACAATACCAGTGGTAATGCCGTCGCACCGACAGCCAATGCTAATTTTGATGGAACCAGCGCTAACCCTAAATTGATAATGGGTAACGATGGCTTCCTTGGACTTGATGATGATTACACCGTCAGTTTTGTGGTGAGAATCGATCCAAATGCTGCAGGGGCACCCGCAGTACTGCAAAATCAATCAACCACTGAAGCGGTGTCTCCAAGTAGCGCCCGCGCGACTGATTTGTCAGATGATGGAAGCAGAGGTAATCCGAACGCATCGCCTGATGGCTCGTCAGATACCGATCTACCAACGGTCATTTCGGCATCCGCTCTGGAAATACCGGCTGCCGAATTACTGATTAGTAAAGCCGCTAGCAAGAAACAGGCAGCAGCGGGTGACCTTGTTCCTTACACCATATTGGTGAAAAATATGAGCAGCTTCCTCGCTCAAGGCGTAACCTTGACCGATGACCTGCCGAATGGATTCAGGATCAGTAGAGACTCTGTCAAAGTTAACACCTATGATGCGAATCATAAGTTATTAACTACTACAGATGCGACCACCTCAGGCAATGATCCGGTTCATTTCACTGGCCTATCGATTCCTGTTGAGAAAGCGGGTTATATCAAGATAACTTACATTGTTAAGATTGGTACTTCGGCTCAGGCTGGCAAGCAATGTAACACTGTTAGCGCTGGAAACAATGCGACGGGGAATATCGCGACCGCTTGTATCAACATCAAACAAAACACAGTATTGGATCAATCGACGGTTATCGGCAAGGTATTCCACGACCGTGACTGTGATGGGTTCCAGGACTCTGCAAGCATTACGGGCATCACCATTAAAAGTGATTACTTCGGTTGGAACGGGCTGCATTTAGGCAATCTTGATGGCCGTGTCAGCGAGTTCGATAACCCTAGCAGGTATCGAAAAATTGTGCGCATGCCCTACTCCAGCAAGAATGACTTTGAAGTCACCACAAACCAAGGAACGGTGATTAAAATTGACCATCAGGGCCTAATGACTACGGCGCACGTCGGCATGAAACAGCAAGGGTTGACGGGGCAGGATATCAGCGTCACGACGCGACGTATTCGTGGCATTCCAACACAAACGTCTGTCGGAGCAATGCAAGTGCCAGCAGCTGAAACTGATGTACTTGAGATCACGCTTACTAATCATGGCATTGTCGAAGAAGGCATCCCAGGGGTACGCTTAGCTAGTGTCGACGGTCTGCTGATAGAGACTGATGGTTATGGGCGTTATCACTTACCGAATGTCGATGGTGGACGTCGATCGGCGGGTAAGAATGTGATACTTGAGGTGGATACTTCTACCCTGCCCAAAACGTCACGATTTACGACTGAGAATCCGCGAGTACTTCGTTTAGCAGGCGACGCATTGAATAAAATCAACTTCGGTGTAAAGCTACCGGTTCAACAACAGCAAGTACTTCAAGCTACACCGAATAGCCATGATCATGGTATAAGCCCTGCTCAGACGACGCAGCAGTCTAGTCATAACCATGGTATCAGTCCTGCACAAGCGTCACCGCAGGCCATAGAGGCCGCGACAGTTAAACGAGCATTGAATAAGATAAAATCTGAAAGGAAGTTGCCTGTAAAAAAAGCGGTCGATGTTGAATTAAAGGATAATTTCTTTGAAGCCAACAGCGTAGAGGTGAGGCCAGATAACTTGAGCGTGCTTGATCAGATCGCCGATAGCGTTAAGCAGTATGGAAGTGGTCACATAAAGATCTTATCTGCTAATAATAATCCTGGCCTCGCCAAGTTACGTGCCAATAGTGTCAGAAAAGCGCTGCACGGAAAACTCGGAAATTTGATGGGTCACGTCGTCGTTGAAAGCCATTAGTTAGGCACTTCGACCAACTCAAAAATACCAGACAAGGAGGTCTGGTATTTCAAATCAACAATTAATTACCACTCGCGCAACGGTATATCCATTTATCTAATGATCATTTACAGCACAGCCTCGCGCCGACTACTATAGGATTATAAATATAAAAACAAGCACCCCCCGCTTGGGAAAAAATAATAATAATAAACCCTACAAGTTGGCCCCCAATGAAAACAATTATCACAGTTGGCAACCCACCAACACAGTCTAAAACGACTATTAATAAAACGCCTTTTCTAAATCAAGCCTTGTTAGGTCTTGTAATGTGTAGTGCTGCCGTCGTAGCAAATGCTGCTGATAGCAATTCTTTTACCATAAAGATCGTGGATAAAGAAATGCCCGTCAGCCAGGCTTCTGTCGCTCCCAAAACACATTCAGAACTACCTAAAGCCATCAATAAAGCGACTAATACAGCGGCTGGGACAGCATCAACAGTTGGTTCTACAGCTTCTGCTTCTGTAAAACCTCAAACACAGGTATCGCATGGCGATAACCGAAGAATCCGTCTGGAGCAAGGTGGCGTTATATGGGTCACTACAGACCCTGTTAAGTTGACACCCCTGCTTGATGTGACCAGCAATAAAAAGATAAAACTATCAGAAGAGCATAAATTCGACTCACCGCTTTCGTTTACGCTCAATACTAATTACGCAGCATTCATACATTCATGGGAACTCAACGTTTACAGAGACTCTGATGAAGATGAACGCAGGCCTCTAAAGAGTTTCAAAGGTTCAAAGCTCACCAATGGGCAAAAAGTTGAGTGGTTTGGCGATAACTCATCTAACCAGAAATTACTGCCAGGCGATAAGTTGAAATATACGTTAACCGTCAAAAGCAAAGCCGGTCACTCAGATATAACCCGACCTCGTCAGTTAACGTTAATAGGACCACGTGGTACTGTTGATGTTGAGAAAAATGTCGGACAGAGCCCTCAAAGCAATCTACGACAGCAAACCATTCCTCTACATGGCTCACGAGTTCGTATTTATGGCAATGACATCATTGATGGAAACACCATCGCGGTAGATGGAGAAGACGTTTCTGTCAACGACCAGCGTTTTGTTGTGGAACGCTTACTGCCTCAGGGAAAACATTCCTTTGAGGTAAAAATCACTGACGCTGATAAAACCAGCTACAACAAAATGCTCACAGCAGATGTCAATGGACGCTATATGTTTATGGTTGGCCTTGCCGACCTTACTGTGGGACAAGGTAACGTTTCCGCTAACTTAGAAACACTGAGTGACGGCGACAAGTACCTTGATGGTGACATCTTTGTTGACGGACGCCTCGCGTTTTATCTAAAAGGTAAAATCAGAGGTCGCTACTTAATCACCGCACAAATGGACACTGGCACCAATGACATTAAAGAGCTGTTTGATGATATCCATAAAAAAGACCCACAAAGTGTCTTCAGCCGCTTAGATCCTGACCAGTATTACCCTGTTTATGGGGATGACTCAACTATCGTCGATGACACTAACAGCCAGGGTAAGATGTATGTCCGCGTCGATTGGGACAAGTCTCGCGGTATCTGGGGTAACTTTAACACCGATATGACAGGCACTGAATTAAGTTCATTCAACCGAAGCCTGTACGGTGCGAAGTACCACCGCAAAAGCACAAGAGTAACCAAGTCTGGAGACCCAAGGACAGATCTGAAGCTATTTGCCTCCGAAGCGCAGAGTGCCTCAAGACACGTGGAGTTTTTGGGTACTGGTGGTAGCCTTTACTACCTAAAAGATCCTGACATCGTGATTGGCTCAGAAAAGATCTGGGTTGAAGTACGTGACAGTATTACTGGCCGTGCCTTGGAAACCGTTGCGATGGAAGAAGGTCGCGATTACCAAATTGATGATTTTCAGGGTCGAATTATCCTCAATCGCCCGCTGCTGCAAATCGCAGAACAGGCTAATCCATCATTAATCAAAGATGACCCACTGGGCAATAATAAAGTTTACCTGAAGGTAGACTATGAATATGTTCCGGATGAGTTTGATACTGACAAAGCCAGCTATGGTGCACGTGGTAAAGTCTGGCTGGGTAATCATGTAGCCATTGGCGGTAGCTTTGCGCATGAGAATCGCAATGATGATGACTACGATTTGAAAGGCATCGACGTCACGCTTAAAAAATCCAACGGCACCTACCTAGTCGGTGAGTATGCTGAAACCCAGTCACTACAAACGGCTGGCAGCTTCAAATCACTAGATGGTGGTTTAAGCTATGATAACTTGATCTCATCAGACGCATCTACCGATAAAAAAGGCGCTGCTTACAGTGTCGAAGGTCGTGTCGATCTGGAAGACTTCAGCAATAAAAAAGGTGCGGTCGCAGCGTGGTATAAAAACCGCGAAGCAGGGTTTTCCAGCTCACGTATCGAAGAAATGATAGCCACCATAAATATGGGACTAGAGGCTAGCATAGAAACAAATGACCGTTTAAAGCTCTCCACAAAAGTAACGCATCAAGACAAGAAAAACACCAGTAAGACAACGACTGCAAGTCTTCAGGGTGATTTAAAGATTGGTAGAAGACTAACCGTCGGCGCTGAAGTTAAACAAGTACAGGAAAAAGATGAAACTAGCGGTGTTAGCACTGTCGACAGTGAAGGAACGTTAGCAGCGATTAAAGTTGGGTTTAACGTTAGTGATCAGTCTAGTGTGTATGCGATTGGTCAGCATACTCTACGTAAAAGTGGCGCTTATGAGTCTAATGATCTGGTTACAATCGGTACTAAGGCCAAGCTGACTGACCGACTGGGCGTTAATGCAGAGCTCAGCAGTGGCGACCGTGGTGATGCTGCAACAGCAGGTGTAGACTATAAACTAAATGATAGTCACACTTTTTATACTAATTACACCCACTCGACAGATACCACGTTCGATAAACGCAATGTCCTAACCGTAGGACAACGTAAAAGCGTCAGTAACCGCCTGAAAGTTTTTAACGAACACCAGTTCACTCACGAGTCAGATGAGTCTGGTCTTGGTCATACCTTTGGCGTGGATTATAACTACAATAAAGACGTGACCCTGACCAGCTCCTTACAAACCGCTCGCTTTGATAAAGACTCGGGTGAGACGATTGACCGTGATGCCGTCACCGTCGGCTTGGCATTTAAGAAAGGCAAAAGTAAAGGCAGCTCGCGTCTCGAATATCGCCTGGATAAAAACACTTCAGGTACTGGAGCTGAAAATACCGAGCAATGGGTAACTACTAACAATATTAACTATCGCGTTAACCCTTCCTTCCGGGTTCAAGGCAAGTTAAACCACTCAGTAACTATTGATAAAGAGACAGATACCAAAGATGCTACATTTACCGAAGCAGGTGTTGGTTTTGCATTCCGCCCGATTAATCACGATCGTCTTAATGTATTGGGACGTTTGAATTATCTGTATGACTTGCAACCTACTTCGCAAAGCTCAGATGTAGATGAAAAATCATTAACAGCGGTGGTTGAAGGAACCTATCAGGTTAATCAGAGATGGCAGGCCGGTGGTAAACTTGCAAATAAGCAAAGTGAAATTCGCACCGACAGAGATAGTGGCACGTGGACTGAAAATGATGCATCGCTAGCATCTGTTAGAGCCACCTACCATATGAATCATAATTGGGACGCAATGGTAGGCTATCACTGGATGAACTCAGATGCCTCACAAGATACTCAGCACGGCGCGATGATCTCAATCGATCGTCATATTGGTAAAAAAATGAAGATCGGCATTGGCTATAACTTTACCTCATTTAATGATGACTTAAGTGATTTGAATGGCGATGCTGAAGGTTGGTTCTTCAATTTGGTGGGTAAGTTTTAAGACTGCCTCTGTTGAATTGATCTGATTCATCGATAAAGAAGCCCGCATCGCGGGCTTCTTTTGGTTTTACTTTGCAAAAAATCAGCCAATCAACTAAAATTACCAAGTAATTTCAAACTCCAACTTCCAATATGTCTTATCAAAAGCGTTCGCTCAAATCATCTGTTGAGTTCTTGTTACAGCATTTTCCAGCGGTAGTCATTCTTGGTGCAAGACAAGTTGGCAAGTCAACACTGACACAACAAATACTCCCGAACGCCACTTTCTTTGACCTTGAACGTGACAGCGATTATCAACGCATTAATGATGATCCTGCGCTGTTGCTACAAGAAACTAATCGCCCTATTGTGTTTGATGAAGCTCAACTATCCCCCGCGCTGTTTCGTGCCCTGCGGGTAGCCATTGACCAAAACCGTAACCAACCTGGTCAGTTTCTCCTAAGCGGTTCAAGCTCACCTGAGTTATTAAAAAACATAAGTGAAACGCTTGCAGGACGCATTGCGATCGTTGAGCTTGATCCATTTGACTGGCACGAGATTTACGGAACGCCAGCGTCTGGGGAATTATTGGAAGCTTTGATCAAACCAGAACGATTGCTGGAGTTACCTGCCCGTTTCGATAAACAACAGTTATTATCATTGTGCCTTTATGGCGGTTATCCCGAGCCGGTTTTGAAAAAAGATGATAGGCGCTTCTATCGTTTGTGGATGGAAAGCTACCTGAAAACGTATATCGAGCGTGACATCCGAGTCTTGTTTCCACAGTTAAATATTGATGCATACAAGCGATTTATTCAGATGTTGGCATTTTCAAGTGGCGATATCATTAATGCCTCGGCATTTGCCCGTTCATTGGATGTTTCACAAACGACTATAAAGAACTACCTTGAGATTGTAGAAGGTACCTTTTTGTGGCGACGCATCCCATCTTGGCAAAAAAACGTGAATAAACGCATCGTTAAAACTCCAAAAGGTCATTTGCGAGATACAGGGCTGATTAACTACATGCTGCGAATTCAGGACGAGAATGATATGAAATCGCATCCGCAGTTTGGCAAAATTTGGGAAACCTTTGTTGCTGAACAACTCATTCGGCAATTTACTAACCAGCTAGAGCGCCTTGATTATTATTATTACCGCACGCAAAATCAGGCTGAAGTTGACCTAATTTTAGAGACGGAAAACGGTCTGATTCCTATTGAGATTAAGGCGGGTTCTGTTACGGCTAAACGCCAATTGAAAGCGTTGGAAGCTTTTATTGAGGAACATAACTGTGCTTATGGGCTGGTGGTCAATAATGGGGACGAGGTTTATAAATTGAGCCCTAAAATTTATCAGTTACCGGCTGTTTTTTTGTGAGTTTTACGTTCAGCAACGTCCTTACTATACGATGCTGATTCCATAATATGTGAGTTAAGACTGGTTTTAATTTTATTAATCAGCACGCTGACGGACGTCCCTGTCCACATGCTGTCAACATTTCCTGAGTGGCTTAATAGTGCTCGACTTTGACGTGCCCCATTAGATTACCCAGTTTGCCGTGTAGCGCTCTTCTTATCAGGTTGGCTCGAAGCTTAGCAATTCCGGTACTGTCGGTAGACAAGATCTTGATATGTCCACTACCGTGCTGCTTGATACTATCGGCGATCTGATCCAGCACTGACAGGTTACGTGCCTGTACTTCAGTGCTGTTTGTGACAAAGAAGTCTTCCTTTACCTCAACGCTGACGGTCTTCTGTACCGGTAGCGGTACAT
>CALAJG010000194.1 GCA_937923375.1 uncultured Leucothrix sp. | reverse complement strand
GGGTATCCCAGACGGCGACAATAAAGCATTTAAGCTTGAAGATACCAGCGACCTTGAGTTTGGTTATGCCGCTTGGTTTTTGTGGCCGAACCTGACTATCTGGGCTTATCCAGGTGAGCCTAATTTATCAATTCTACAAATGATCCCAGATGGTACTGGGGACACTATTGAGTATCAGGATTGGTTTTTACCGACTGAAATACCCAGCCCACAGCTTAAAGAAGCGATGGATTATCAGAAAGATGTTTTGCAACCGGAAGATGTAAGTCTTTGTGTGAGTGTGCAACGCGGTTTGAAATCCAAAGGCTATAATCAAGGACGCTTTATGGTAGATGCAGAGCGTACTGAATTATCAGAGCATGCGGTGCACCATTTTCAAGAGTTAGTGGTTAATGCCCTAGGTGGTTTACCGGATGGGGATAGTTAGCGTCTCTTTTACCGCCTCCATCACCATAACACTCGTTGACTCTTGAACGGCCGGCACCGATAACAACGACTCTTCAAGAAACACCCGATAGGCTGACATATCGGGCAAACGCGCCTTGATAAGATAATCAAAGTTACCCGAGACTAGATAACATTCTTGAACCTCGGGTAACTCAAGCACTGCTGACTTGAACTGCGCAAAAGTATCTTTTGAAGTTCGATCCAAACGTATCTGCACAAACACGATCAACCCTGCATCTAACTGTTCAGGATTTAAAACTGTGCTGTAATGTTTTATATAGCCGTCACGTTCTAAGCGTCTAACCCGCTCAATACAGGGGGTCGTGGTCAATCCTACCTGACGGGCAAGTTCTGCGTAGGTTATACGACCATCGTTTTGCATGATGCTTAGTATATTTTTATCGATACGACTTAGTTGATCATTGCTACCTTTCATCATGTATCCAGTTGATAGTTCTGTTAATGCATTATAAACAAAATAATCTACTGATTTATCAAAAATAATCAGAAAAAAGCCTAGTAACTTCTCAATATAATTGAAGCGTCGATTGAGTGAGATCAACTAATTAATTGAGAGGAAATGACATGTTAATAGGCGTACCAAAAGAGATAAAAAACCATGAGTACCGCATCGGCCTAACACCGGCATCAGTTCGTGAGTTAGTGAACAACGGGCATCAGCTGATGGTCCAAACCAACGGTGGTGCAGCCATTGGTTTTGATAATGCGCAATACAAAGCAGCCGGTGCTGAGATTGTGCAAACTCCAGAAGAGATATTTGATCGCGCTGAGATGATTGTGAAAGTCAAAGAGCCACAGCCCAATGAATGTGCGATGTTGAAACGTGAACAGCTCCTGTACACCTATCTTCATCTCGCACCTGACCCGGATCAAACTCAATTGTTAATAAACTCTGGCGCAAGCTGTGTTGCATACGAAACAGTAACCGACAATAACGGCGCATTGCCATTACTTGCACCCATGAGTGAAGTCGCCGGCCGCATGTCGATTCAGGCAGGCGCGCATCACTTAGAAAAAGCGCAAGGTGGTTCCGGTATTTTGCTGGGTGGTGTACCCGGTGTTGCTCCTGGTAAAGTAACTATCATTGGCGGTGGCGTCGTAGGGACACATGCGGCAGAAATGGCGGTTGGCCTCGGTGCTGAAGTGACTATCTTAGATCGCTCATTACCGCGACTTCGTCAGCTGGAAGAGCTGTTTAAAGGCCGTGTTCGCTGCGTTTATTCAACCGCTCAGGCTGTTAGCGACTACTGCACGGATTCTGACTTAGTGATTGGTGCGGTGCTTATACCAGGTGCTGAGGCTCCAAAGTTATTGACGAAAGAAATGATCAGCCAAATGCGAGATGGCTCTGTTGTAGTAGACGTTGCCATCGATCAGGGGGGCTGTTTTGAAACGTCTAAAGCAACCACTCACGCCGAACCTACCTATGTGGTGGATGGGGTTGTGCATTATTGCGTGGCGAATATGCCGGGCGGTGTTGCGCGTACTTCAACGATGGCACTTAACAACGCGACACTGCCATTCGCATTAGCGCTAGCTAACAAAGGCCTTAAAAAGGCGCTACTTGATGATGCACACCTAATGAATGGCTTAAATGTTCACAAAGGAATGGTGACCTATGAAGCGGTCAGTCGGGCACTTGGTCATGAGTATGTTCCTGCTGAGAAAGCTTTAGAAGCCTAAAGCCTGAGCAATATTTACCCTTGATCATCTTTCTTCAACGATCTACATTGATAGGCAATTGAACGATGAACACCAGTGATGCATCAATCACTGGTGTTCATTTTGCCTTTGGAGGAAGGATGGCCAAGAAACACAAGGACTGGTTTGATCGCGATTGTGCAGTTCGCCTTGGGGCAGCCGTTAAAGCAAACTATGCCGCCTTTGATAGCGAAGGCTATGCCGATGAAGTCGATAACGGGGTTGCAGAACTTGAACTCAAAGATCGCGTGCTGTTTATGGCATCTGGACTGCGAGATCGTCTACCAAAAGACTACATTAAAGCAGCAGAAATTCTCAAAGCCTCGCTAGGTACTCCGTTGCAAGGTGAAACAGGCATGTTTACTGAAGGCTATTGGCTTATGCCCGTTGCCAGATTGGTAGAGGAGTTTGGCAGGGATGATTTTGATGTTTCAATGGGCCTCTGCGCTGAAATTACACGCCGGCATACCTCAGAATACGCTGTTCGGCCTTACATCGAAGCTGAGCCTGAGCGTGCATTAGCCACCCTTAAAAAATGGATCGAATCACCTGATTTACATATAAGACGTCTAGCCAGTGAAGGCGTTAGACCAAGATTGCCATGGGCCAAACGCCTCCAAATATTCATCGACAACCCAAAGCCGATTATTGAGCTTGTAACGCCGTTACGAGCAGATCCTTCGCTTTATGTTCGCAAGTCAGTTGCCAACCTGATTAATGACGTTTCCAAAGATCACCCCGAACTGATCAAAGCAGTTGCGAAGGACTGGAAGCGAGACAAAGAACCAAAAACTGATTGGATTGTTAAGCACGGCACCCGCACTCTAACTAAGAAAGGCCTTATTGATTAACAGAAGCAAATTTAATAATAACTTTGCGTGAAAATCCAAGGTTACTATGGCTGATTTTATCCGCATGAAGCTACATCGCTTACTCCACAAAGTAGGCATTGGATGTATCAAAAAAAGCGACTCTGTTTAATGGGCTTTACCATTAAACAAAGAAGGCATGTCCGGAGCGCTTTTGATATACCCAATGCCTACGCCCTCCTCAACTTTCTAAATAACTTTCCATAGAGTCATCCAACGCATCCTTCCACGGCGTATGATGTGCCGGCGCCTGAGTTCCTGTCAACGCAGACTTATAGCCATTGTCACGGAACGTCATAATGTTTTTCTTCTTATGCTTTTTCCACTCAAAGAACGCTTGGTTAGCCCCTGAAATATCAAACTCAGGATAATCCGTCATCGCCATCAATTGCATAGTGTAGTCGCCCTGAAACTCAATGCTGGCGTAGTCGTCTGCTATGGCATCTTCTTTAGCACGCCACTCAGCAATGTCTTTTGCCATCTCCGCCTGACTTGGCACATCCAACTTACCCATAATCACATCACGCGCATACCACGCCTGTGCGTCAAACATATTGAAGGTGTACCACTGATCCTGCATACCCAGATACATCAGCTTAGGGTTATGCTCCCAAACCACACCGTTATACAGATTTAATGGGTAGAGAATGTTGGGTGTTTTCAGCCGCAGATTTTCTGCCATAAAGGGGAAATGGTGTAAGTAGCCGGTACACAGAATAACCGCATCTACCTTCTTACTTGTTCCATCTTTGAAGTAAGCAGTGTCTTTGTCCAGCTTAGTCAGCAAAGGGACCTCCTGCCAATTTTCTGGCCAGTCGTAGCCCATGGCAGCAGTACGGTGTGATACCGTTATCGAGTTTGCCCCATACTTCCAACACTGAGAACCGATATCTTCCGCTGAGTAAGAGGTACCGACAATTAATAAATCTTTGTCTTTAAACTCCATGGCGTCACGAAAATCATGCGCGTGCATGATGCGACCATTGAAGGTTTCCATGCCTTCAAACTCGGGGATATTTGGTGTAGAGAAGTGACCTGAAGCCACGACCACATTATCAAATGTTTCTGTCACCACTTCATCGGCTTTGAGGTCTTTAACCTTAACGGTGAACTGACCGGAGGCATCGTCATAAGAAACGTCACGTACAGCGTGATTGAATTTAATCCAGTCTCTCACACCCGCTTTCTTCACGCGCCCTTCAATGTAATCAAACAATACCGCGCGCGGAGGATAGGAGGCAATAGGCTTGCCGAAGTGCTCTTCAAATGAGTAGTCAGCAAACTCCAGTCCTTCTTTAGGGCCATTAGACCAGAGGTAGCGATACATGCTGCCATGCACTGGCTCACCGTATTGATCAGTACCCGTTCGCCAGGTGTAGTTCCACAAACCACCCCAGTTTTCCTGCTTCTCGTAACAGACTATTTCCGGGATCTCTTCGCCGTTTTGCTTGGCTGACTGAAAAGCTCTGAGTTGCGCTAAACCACTGGGACCTGCACCGATAATTGCGACTCGTTTTGACATACTTCCTCCTGTGAATGCATCTATAAATTACGCCTGTTCCACACCAATTT
>CALAJG010000193.1 GCA_937923375.1 uncultured Leucothrix sp. | reverse complement strand
AGTTCTAACAGGGCACGCGGGTGGATTCCAATCATATTATTAATAATGAATTCCATACGGGCAAGACCAACACCTTTATTAGGAATTTGGCAAAAATCAAACGCGCGATCCGGATTCCCAACATTCATCATCACTTTGAGTGATAGATCAGGCATATCCTGTAACTCTGTACGTTTTACATCAAACGGAATCAATCCAGGGTAAACAAATCCTGTATCGCCTTCGGCACAAGACACGGTCACTTCTGTACCATCCTGCACTTTTCTGGTCGCATCGCCACAGCCTACTACCGCAGGCACCCCTAACTCTCTGGCTATAATGGCAGCATGACAGGTACGTCCACCACGATTGGTTACAATCGCCGATGCCCGCTTCATAATCGGCTCCCAGTCTGGAT
Organism: uncultured Leucothrix sp.; assembly: GCA_937923375.1. Taxonomy (GTDB): domain Bacteria; phylum Pseudomonadota; class Gammaproteobacteria; order Thiotrichales; family Thiotrichaceae; genus Leucothrix. Next base: position 2,958 of record CALAJG010000193.1, on the reverse strand, counting down.
CCGTCATATCAGTAATCAACACATCACCGGGGTTGATTTGATCCATATCATCAATGCTCATGATGATCTTTGCAGTACCTGAGCCAATCTTAGAACCAATAGAGCGCCCTTCAATTAAAGAGTCAGCTTCCCCTTGTAAATCAAACCTTTCCATTACATTGCTAGACTGACTCTGAACTGTTTCTGGACGCGCTTGCACAATGTAAAGCTCACCATCAGTCCCGTCCAGCGCCCACTCGATATCCATTGGCCGCTTATAGTGTTTTTCAATAACCATCGCTTGTTTCGCAAGTTCTTCAACTTGCTGGTCATTGATGCAGTATTGCGCGCTTTTTTCAGGCTCAATATCGATTACTTCAACTGGGTCATCCCCTGCTTTTGAATACACCATCTGGATCAGTTTACTACCTAAAGTACGACGCAGAACTGCCGGGCGCCCTGCTGTCAACGTCTCCTTATGTACATAAAACTCATCAGGATTAACTGCACCCTGGACCACCATCTCACCCAGACCGTAACTGCCGGTAATAAATACGACTTTGTCAAAGCCTGACTCAGTATCCAAAGTAAACATCACACCACTAGCGGCAATGTCTGAACGCACCATTTTTTGTATGCCCGCCGACAGCGCGACTAAGCTATGATCAAAACCTTGGTGTACGCGATAAGAAATCGCACGGTCATTAAACAAAGAGGCAAATACTTTGCGAATCGCTACTTTGATGTCAGCCAAACCATGAACATTCAAAAACGTTTCTTGCTGACCGGCAAAAGAGGCATCCGGTAAATCTTCAGCTGTTGCCGAAGAACGTACCGCCCAAGTCACCTCAGTTCCATACTCGGCTTCTAATTTGGCATAAGCTTCATCGATGCTGCGTTCAAAATCAGGCTGCAAAGGGATACTCATAATCCATTCACGAATCTGAGCGCCCGCTTTACCCAACGCCAAAATATTATCAACGTCTAGAGTATCAAGCAGCGCATTAATCCGTGTACCTAAGCCTTCATGTTCAAGGAACTCTCGATAAGCTTCTGATGTGGTTGCAAAACCACCTGGTACCTTGACGCCAAGATTGGTTAAATTTCCGATCATTTCACCAAGCGAAGCGTTTTTGCCGCCCACTTGATCAATATCATTGATACCTAATTGGTTTAGCCAAATAATGTACTGCTTCATGATTTACCTTCGATTGAAAATTGGACGGTCAATAGTTTGTGTAGCAAAGACGGTGAGTAGTGTTTGATTTTAAAAGGTTTAAGCAATCTGTTTAGACGTGCGATAAATTCGGACAATTTGCGTAGCCAGCTCCTCAACGGACTGCGTTGTCACATCCAAAGGTGTTAGTAGGTGCCGATCATACATGTCCATTGCCATTTTAATTTCAGATGCACAAACAGGCATCGACGCATAACGACTACCCGGCCTGCGCTTTTCCCGTATGTGATGAAGACGCTGAGGACTGATCGTCGTCACAATTAATTTTTCACGAAATTTAAGTAATTCTTTGGGAAAAATATGTTTTTTAAAATCATCATCAGTTAAAGGATAGTTTGCTGCCTTGATTCCATATTTTAATGCTAGATAAAGACAGGTCGGCGTCTTTCCTGATCGCGAAACACCCACCATAATCACATCAGCCTGATCCAATCCTTTCAGTACCATGGCATCATCGTGTGCCAAGGTATAGTTCACCGCATCAATACGATCATCATACTGACGCTCGTTAACTAGTCCATGCATTAAACCTGATTCGCGGCGCGGTTCAACACCTAGATTTGACGCAATCTTAGCAAGATAGTTATCAAATAATTCATAATAGTTAGCATTAACTTTAGCGAGGGTTTTATTAATTTCGCTTTTTGCCATTGTTGCAAAGACCAGCGGTTTAACCGTTTGATCCTGAGCCACCTCATTAATTTGATTAACAAGTGCCTCTGCTTTTTCGATAGTATCGATAAAGGGATGGTAGCGCTTGGTGAAACTAAACTGAGGAAACTGAGACAACAGACTGTTACCTAACTCATCTGCGGTGATCCCTGTACTTTCAGATATAAAATAAACATCGCATTGCATGACAACAACATCCCTCGAAGCGTATTATTACTGTTTATTGCATGATGCTAACATATGCAAATCTAACTGATGACCGGAAGGTTCTGAAAATGAAAAATAAAGCCACGTTTCAAGACCTTGGGGATGGTGTCGTGCATATGGATGCTGAGTACCTGCAAGCCGGTATCGCTTCAGTTTATATCATCATCGAAAACGGTGAGTGTGCCATAATTGAAACCGGCACTTGCCACACTGTCCCCTATATTTTTGAGGTCTTAGCGCAGTATGGTTTAACGGCTAATGCTGTCCGTTACGTCATTCCTACCCATGTGCACCTTGATCATGCGGGTGGTGTCGGCTTACTTATGCAGAATTGCCCTAGTGCTGAACTCATTGTTCACCCCTATGGTACACGTCACATGATTAACCCAGAAAAGTTATCGGCTGGCGCTCGATCGGTTTATGGTGACGAAGCGTTTGAACGCCTTTATGGTAAATTGATTCCGGTTGAAGCCAGCCGGGTAACCGAAGCACCAGATAATTTTGAGCTCAAGTTTGGTAACCGCACGCTGCGCTTTTACGACACGCCTGGTCACGCTAAACATCATTTTTGCGTCCATGATGACATAAGCGACACTATTTTTTCTGGTGACACCTTTGGAATTGCCTACCCACAAACCCATATAGGTGATGAGCCTCTGATATTTGTCACGACTACTCCCGTTCAGTTTGATCCTATCGCACTGCACAGCAGCATTGATCGCTTGTTAGCCTTAAACCCGAAAGCATTTAACCTGACGCATTATGGTCGGATCAAACCTTCAGAATCTGTCGCCCGACAGCTGACCAAAAGCATTGATGCCTTTGTTAAAATAGCCACTGATTCACGGGAAGTAATAGGTGAT
>CALAJG010000192.1 GCA_937923375.1 uncultured Leucothrix sp. | reverse complement strand
GGGGGTGTTTTCAATAAACCACTGATGCTAGCACCAGGTTTTTGCACCTTATCGATATTATTTTCCGACTGGAAACGACAGGGCAAAGCTGACTTAAGAATCAGTAACGATCGGCATTATTATTTGCATGATGGTCACGATCAGTTATGGAAAATGCAGGAAGAGCCAGCGCTTTATACTGAAGCTGAGGGTTGGCAGTCTTTTAAAATATGGGGGATGGGCATTGCTAGCCGCGATATTACTGGAAATGGTTTACCTGACTATCTACTAACCAGCATGAGCGATCAGAAGTTTCAGGTGCTAAAAAAAGATTCGCAAAACCCAGAATATACTGACGAAGCTTTCAAGCGCGGCATGATTGCACATCGACCATACTTTGGTGATGAAGGCAGGCCTTCGACGGCGTGGCATGCTCAGTTTGGGGATGTAAATAATGACGGATTGGATGATTTGTTTATTGCTAAAGGCAATGTGGATCAAATGCCAGGGCTTGCGATTAAGGATCCGAATAATTTGTTATTGCAAGATGCCTCAGGGAATTTTCATGAAGTCGGGCAAGTCGCTGGGATTGCAGATGTAGAGCGCTCCCGAGGTGCAGCGCTAGAAGATTTTAATGGCGACGGTAAATTAGATCTTGTTGTGGTAAATCGACGTGCGGATTTTAAAATTTACCAGAATGTAACTGAAGAAATCGGTCAATGGATCGGTATTAAACTGAAGCAAAAAGGTGCTAATACTGATGCTATTGGTGCGTGGATAGAAGTCAAAGCCGATGAGAAAGCTCACTATCGTGAAGTGACCATTGGTGGCGGTCATGCTGGGGGAAGCTTATTGCCTCAGCATTTTGGTTTAGCTGAAACTGAGTCAGTCAAGGTTCGCATAATATGGCCTGATCAAACGGTCGGCCAATGGCGAGAATACTCAGCGGGTGAAGTTTGGACTGTTTTGAAATAAAGACCCGAGCGGTTATGATAAAAATCAGGTGATCCAGCCATTCCACAAGAGAGATTGATCTGAGATGCGCAAAACAAACAAACGCCCCAACTTTCTATTTTTCATGACTGACCAACACCGCGCGGATTGGCTCGGTTGCTATGGGCACCCCGTCGTGAAAACACCTTCAATAGATTCTATTGCGGCGTCCGGAACTCGCTTTGACAGTTTCTATGTAGCATCCCCTGTTTGTATGCCAAATCGCGCCTCGTTTATGACGGGCCGCTATCCCAGTGTTCATGGTTTGCGCAGTAATGGGGCGCGTTTACCACTCACTGCCACTACCTTTGTCGATGTACTTGCGGCAGCTGGCTACCACACAGCATCGATTGGCAAGAGTCACTTGCAGCCTTTTACCGGACTTCCCCCTTTTCGCTATGGTGATCATAGTGATCGCTTAATTAAGGAAGCTTGGAGCACAGATACGGGCAATTATTATCAGGAAGAACCAGAGCAATATACCAGTGATGGGCATTATGAATTTGAGACGCCTTACTATGGTTTTCAACACGTGGAAATGGTGACATTGCACGGTCATAAGCCGAGCGGGCACTATGGGCAATGGTTTCGTGAAAATGTGCCGAACTGGAAGGACTTGCACGATCCTGCAAATGAATTGCCGCATAATTACAGTTGTCCTCAAGCCTACCGGACACCGATACCTGATGAACATTACAACACGGCTTGGATTGCTGATCGGGCTATTGAGTACATCAATAACGCTAGTGAAGATGAGCCGTTTTTCAGCTTCGTCTCTTTTCCAGACCCGCATCATCCATTTAACCCACCGGGCAAATACTGGGATATGTATCAGCCAGAGCAGTTTAAAGTCAGGTTACCATACTCTGCACATCAGAACCCGACACCACCAATGCAATGGCTGGAGGCTAATTATCAAGGGGCAGGTGAGCAGATGAACATGCAAACAGCCATTCGGATCGGTGATCGTGAACTGCAAGAAGCAATGGCATTAACCGCTGGCATGGTTAGCTGTGTAGACAATCATATCGGCCGTGTCATTGAAGCATTAAAAGAATCTGGTCAGTATGAAAATACCGTGATTTGTTTCAATGCAGACCATGGTGATTATCTGGGGGATTTTAATATCCTTCTCAAAGGCTTATTGCCGATGAAGTCGCTAAATCGAGTGCCGTTTATTTGGTCTGACCCAGCAGATCGGACGGGTAAGTCAACAAATACTATTGCCTCCACTGTCGATATTGCCACTACGATTATGCAGCGTGCCGGACTTAATTCTTACAATGGAATTCAAGGTAAAAGCTTTTTGCCAACGATCCGGAATGGAGATAAACATCGAGATGAAACCATGATTGAATTTAATGATGGCGGTGCGAAATTTGGCTTTGAAAGACCGGCACGGGTGCGAAGTCTAATTACCCAAGACTGGCGCATTTCCATGTACCGTGATCAGGATTGGGGCGAATTATATGACTTAAACAATGATCCGGATGAAACAAATAATTTGTGGAATGATACCAGGTTTATGGAAATACGGTTCAAACTAACTGAGAGGTTAGCTCACCACTTGATGCATCAAATGGATGAAAGTCCGCTTCCTGATCGGTTAGCTTAACTGGCCTAAGCAAGTGTTTAGCTTATTCAACTTTCAAACCACTGGGGACACTGTTTGGTTTACCTAGTTTTCCCTTGCCCCTATTCACATCTGTCAGTGCCTCCAGAAAAGCAATGAGTTGTGTAATTTCAAGTTCAGTCAAAAACTGTGGTTTAAGCTCAGTCGATGCTAGCAAAGCGTTTATCCTGCTTTTGAAACGTTGCTTATCTAAATCCTTGGCATCACGCTCTTCAAATTTCTGGAGTACTAACTCACTGAAATTGTAACCTGCAAGCGATGAAGCCGGATTTAAATGATGTTTGATAATTCCCTCCAAAGTGCCAAATGCGCCGTTATGGCCATAGGGTGCAGTAAGGCTGACATTACGCAAGCTAGGCGTGCGAAAGCGGTATCGGTCTTCCGCTCTGCCGGTTACGCGTCCACGCCCGAGGTCTTCAGGTACTGATTCAAAACGACCAATTTTTCCCGGTCCGAAATCTGGCAGCGCGATTGAGTGAAAGGCGTGATCTGTCTGAAACGTACCGGAGTGACAAATCGAGCAGCCTGCTTTTCCATAGAACAAGTCTAATCCTGCCTTAGCCGCATCAGATAAAGTGGTTTTATCCCCCAACAAATAACGATCGAATGGGCTGTCAACTGCCTGCCACTCACTGGCGATAAACGTTGCAATGACATTTGAGATATCAGTAAATCGAATATCATCAGCAGCTTTAATCGATGGCATGGCTTCCTGAAACAAGTCGACATATGCCGGAATTTTTTGGATGCGTTCTGCGATTTTCTTCCAGGCACCATTCGGTCCGGTAATAATTCCCATGCGAACCGCTTTAGCAATTTCATTCTCGCTGTAGTGACCTGCCATTTCATCCGGCGACAGCACCGGGAACATGCTTTGTGCGGACAACACAGAATCAAAACCTAGCATCATTTCATCTTCTAGGGGCGTACGAATACCGCTGCTGCGAGTGCTATCGGCCTCTAATCTACCATCGTGAAACATCACCTGAAATTCTTTAGCTCCGAGATTGAACAGTGCTGGAGCGTTGCGGGGAAGGCGTTGCTCAGGGCGGTTTTTGCCGCCAACAGGTAGTCGATTTGGCCCTAGCCCCTTTGCTCCTTCGCCGATTGATAAAGAGACGCCATCTGCTGTAGCAAAGTTAGGGTGATGGCAAGTTGAACAGGCAATGTTTTTGTTGCCGCTAAGGATGGGGTCAAAGAATAATAGTTGTCCCAAGCGGCTCTGTGCTTCATCGGTTTCAATAAAATGACTGGCTGAAGCAGGCTTGGGAAGGATAGGTGTTTCAGCATTAGAACTACTGAGTGGAATAAAAAATGAAATAATCATCCATAGGTAGAAAATTAATGTTTTTTTTGAACAAACCGAGAGCATCAAAAGGTAAGTGTTTGAGTGTTTCAAATTCTCTTCCTACTAAAGTTGGGTGAAAGTTTATACCTTCAGAGTCTAGATTATAGCGAGAAAAAAGGTTGAATGCCGAAAAATGATTTACGTACCTCATTTTGTTCTATACAATTAATGTCATTGAATTTGCGGCATAATTGGCATACCAAGAAATGATGAGCTTTATTAAAAGGTTTTAGCCTGGAGGGACTAAATAAAACTAGTGGCAGGATAGGAAAACCGCACCACTAGTATTGACGTTGTGAATTGCTAGAACAGTTTAACGAAGGCGAATCTTTTGGCCTGCTTGTATATTATGCTTCTTGCTTCCATGAAGCTTATTGAGTTTGATCAAACGGCTCAGACCAACACCTGAATTTACGGAAATGCGATAAAGTGTGTCACCTTTTTTCACTCGGTAGCTTGAAGCTCTTCTAAGGTTACTGCTGCGCTTAGCTCGGGTCGTTCTGGTAATGCGTTTTTTTCGTACAGCTCGCTTAGCTCTTTTACGCGGCTTGTTTTTTGCTTTCTTCGCTCTTTTGGCTTTTTTTAGTTTAGGCTTTTTAACAGGAGCAGCCGCTTGGGAAGATGTTGCGTTATCGCTTGATGTTTGAGACTCGTCACTAGTTTGAGCCTCGAATATAATAAAACCATCACTGTCAGTATTGTCTGCAAATGTGGAGACAGAAAATGATAAAGCTAACGCTGAGAAAGCGGTTAGGATAAATGGTGTGATACGTTTCATAAATTTTAAACCCCTATAATTTTTAAGCGGATATCCATAACTCGTCTGGTTAGAAATTGCACAGACTAGAATATTATTCTGCACGAATTTTTAATAAATTGAGATTACCAAACGTTTAAGTGTTACTTGGCCGTGTTAATCTGAATAAACACTAACGCTGGCCGAGTGTAACTTAAACTCAAAACACGGATTTGCTTTTGTTGGTAATCAAACCTCGCTATTATCTGGACAAGGTGCGAGCGAAATATTTCACTAAGTGATGCGAAAAGCAAAGGCTTATAGGCTCATAAAATTTTTAACTGTTGTAATTAATAAGGTTTAGATATGAAGTTTTTTGTTGATACGGCTGACGTCGATGATATCCGGGAATTAAACGCGTTGGGTTTAGTGGATGGAGTAACTACCAACCCGTCACTAATCCTCAAGTCTGGTCGGGATATTATCGAAGTGACCAAAGAGATCTGCGGTATTGTGGATGGGCCTGTTTCGGCAGAAGTCGCTGCAACAGAATATGATCAGATGATGAAAGAAGCCGCCGTTTTAGGTGACATCGCAGACAATATTTGCATTAAGTTACCGTTGACACTTGATGGCCTCAAAGCCTGTAAATCATTAACGGACGCCGGACACAAAACCAACGTAACCCTGTGTTTTTCAGCGAATCAGGCATTGCTTGCTGCTAAAGCGGGTGCTACCTACATCTCGCCATTTGTTGGTCGTGTTGATGACATTGGCACGGATGGTATGGATCTGATTCAAGAGATCCGCACGATCTACGACAACTACGACTTCAAAACAGAAATCTTAGTGGCGTCAATTCGTTCGGTTAGCCATGTGAAAATTGCCGCCTTAATCGGTGCTGATGTCTCCACTATTCCACCGTCAACATTACGAGCCTTGGTTAAACATCCTTTGACCGATAAAGGCTTAGCGGCGTTTTTGGCAGACTGGGAAAAGACCGGACAAGATATTGCAGGTTAGGAGTGACGTAAATTTTTAGGGTTTAGTCCCTAAATATTCATCAAGAATAATTCTGACTCTCAAGCCATCGGTGTATCGCCGATGGCTTTGTTATTTTTGCCATACCAGAATACGGTTATTGGCAGGCATTTCATAATCGCGCACAAATTTCAGGCCAGCTTCTTTGGCTAATTGCTGTAAATCTTCAAAATTACGAATGCCGCTTTCGGGATCTTGCGAGCGCAGGTATTGATCGAACTGTGCATTACTGGCACTAGTGTATTTTCCCTCAAAATTAAACGGGCCATAGCAAACCATAATACCAGCGGGCTTTATGCACGCAGCACCTTTAGCGAATAAATCGACCACGTTCTGCCAATGCATGATGTGTGTCACGTTTGCTGAGTAGATAATATCAAACTGAGTTTCTGGCCAACCTTCTTCACTGACATTTAAGTTGATCGGTGAATGAATGTTTGGCAACTTCGCTTCATCCAGCCAAGCTTGGATACCCGGATGATATTGACGCTGATCACTGCAGTGCCAGGTCAATTGTGGAAGTGCTGCAGCGAAATATACCGCGTGCTGGCCTGTGCCTGAGCCGATTTCCAGTACAGTTGGTTTGTGAGATTTTACCTCGGTGGTGATCAGTTCTGTTAAAACCTGAAGAATGGGTTCGCGGTTTTGCTCGCAGGCAGCAGAGTAGGGCTTCATGCATCTGGCTCCTGATAAGGGGACTTTAATTCCTCACGGTACTCTGTTACGGCCGCACACTCATGCTTGACGTATTGGGCGATTGAATCCTGATAGGGTGAGTTGTTTAACCAATGTGCAGAGCGGGTTTCTGTCGGAATAAAGCCCCTGGCGATTTTATGCTCACCTTGTGCTCCCGGCTCAAAAACCTGCAGTCCGTGTTTAATGCAGTACTCAATGCCCTGATAGTAACAGGCTTCAAAATGGAGCTTGTCGACTTGATGAGTACAACCCCAATGACGGCCGTATAGCCGCGTATCGCTACGAAACATCAACGAGCCCGCAATACATTCTCCTGAGGGTAAATCTGCAAGGACTAAGAACACTTGATCTGGCAGTTGCTGGGCCACTTCCTGAAAAAAGCCTGCGTTTAAGGTGGGTGTACTCCATTTCTCTTCAAAGGTGACTTTGTAGAAAAAAGCAAAATCTTTCCAGTCTTTTTCTGTGGCGCTGTGACCATCAAGCAAGCGCAGGGTAACGCCCGACTGTTGCATGCGCTTTCTTTCTTGTCTAACGTTTTTACGTTTCTTGGCGGTTAGTTTCATCAGGAAGTCTTCGAACGTTTCATAGTCCTGATTATTCCAGTGGAACTGGCAGTCATGACGCAGTATCACATCAGAACCGTTAAGGTTTAAGGTGGCTAGCCAATCCAGCTGATCAGCGTTGGGAAACAAGCAATGAAAGCTGCTGAATTTATTCTCCGCGGCAAACTGTGCCATCGTCTGCATCAATAGTCTGTAATGCTCTTCTGGTGCTTCAGCATTGCTCAACATGCGTTGACCAGAAGCTGGTGTGTAAGGGATTGAAGACACCAGCTTTGGGAAATATTGCATCCCACTACGTTTGTAAGCATCGGCCCAGGCGTGATCAAACACAAACTCACCATAAGAGTTATATTTTTGATAAAGCGGCATGGCTGCCACAAGTTCTTCCTCTTCATAGATGCCTATGTGACAAGGTATCCAGCCGAACTTTGGACCAACACAGCCATTATTTTCAAGTGCAGCAAGAAACTCATGACGCATGAAAGGATTGTTGTCATCGAGCAATAAATTCCACCGTTTGGCTGAAATTTGATTTATTTCACTGTGAATTCTAATCTTCATGCTTAAAAATGTTGCTCGAATAGGCCGTGTTCCTGCATTATAGCTGCATGAATCTAATAACAAAAAGAATGATGCGGGGGTTAAGGCTATTACTTTGGTCGATGTGCGGCATCGTTCTGATTTACTTATTAATTTTATTTGTATATCGCTGGGTTCCGATTCCGACGTCTGCATTTATTTATCATCAAAATGCATTACACAAGGCTGAGCCAAAGGTTTACAGCCCGGCAAATTACGAATGGATCGACTGGAAGGATATCCCGTCGGATATAGTGTTGGCGGTAATAACCGCAGAAGACCAGCGATTCCCAAGTCATTGGGGAGTGGATCTCATTGAAATGCGTAATGCTATTCTGAATAGAAAAGGTGAGGCGTCGATCCGCGGGGCAAGCACTATTACGCAGCAAGTCGCTAAGAATTTATTTCTGTGGAATGGGCGCAGTTATTTACGCAAAGGAGTAGAGATTTTCATTAGTTTGTCTTTGGAGTTAGTGTGGTCTAAAGAACGCATTCTAGAAGTTTATTTGAATGTGGCGCAGTTCGCACCGGTAACCTTCGGGGTGAAAGCTGCCAGTGAAAAGTTATACGACAAGCCGCCGAAAGAATTAACCAGAGAAGAATCTGCAATGTTGGCGGCCGTATTGCCAACGCCCGCTAAGTCCAATGCATTGGAGCCCAGCGAGACGCTGCAAAAACGTCACGCCTGGATTCTTGAACATATGGAGAAACTTGGAGGCGTGACGTATCTGAATAAGCTCTAGCTGAACGCTAAGATTCCATTGGTCCACCAGCGTCTTTCCAGTCGCCGATGCCACCAATGTTCGTTACTGACTTATATCCCATCTCTTGCAAGGTTTTGCCACTCAATGCAGCTTGCCCACCCGCCGCGCAAATTAAATAGATTTCAGCATCTTTTTGCATAGCAGGGTTGTGAAATGGAGTGGCGTCATCGGCTGCAAACTCTAGAAAACCGCGAGGGATACGTTGTGCACCAGCAATAGTTCCCGTTTCCGCAACTTGAGAAGAGTCCCTAACGTCAACAAAGACAGCGTTTGAGCCGTGCAGGGCAACCGCTTCCTGAGCGCTAAGTGTAGGGACTGACTCATTGGCAGCGTCTAAATAATGTTGTGCAGATTTCATGATGCTTTCCTTGTAAGTTGGTTTCTAGGTACAAGAACTATCATAGGGTCGGCTGTCCTCTGTTACAACATTTAACATGGGTTATTTACGAAGTCTGATTTGGCTTTCGTGGATAAATCCAAAGTAATCTTCGCCGCAAAAATTGGTTCCGTACCATTTGCCACCGTTACTGGCAATTTCGGGTATCCGTATAATGGTAATGACAGACGAGGAGGTTGCCTGGCAAATTATGTCACCGTTTGGTTCGAGACGGATATTACTCGGGGGATCCATTACTTTGGCGAGTTGGAAGATATCATCGTCATCAGTTTCAATTGACGTAGGCGGGGCACTTTGCAGTTGTTGAATCTTCTCAGCAACCGTTGGTTGTGGGTTTCGATCAGTGTCAGGAATTGCCTGTGTAGGCTGCTGAGGACTAGGTCTATCCTGAGCACTTTCTTCCTCCTCAATCAGTACGCTAATGGCTGCTAGGGTTAGTATGCCAAAAAACGAACTTAGAAGTGATATCCAAATAAATTTAAAGAAGCCGCCTTTATACCAAGGAACGTGAGCTGTTTGCCTGCTTCTTCGCTTAGTTCCAAAATATCGCTCGATCGATGATACGAGTTGTTCAATACCATGCTCGTAGCTGACTCCGGTGAGTACGACGGCATGACGCTGAGATAAGGCTTTGAGGTTGTCTGGTAGAGCTTCACTAACAGGCATAGTTGCGCCGTTAACCAGCACTGGAATCACAGGTATTCCCCGTTCTAATGCAGTTGCTACCTCGATTCTGACAAAATCAGCCGAATTGTCCAAGCGACGTTGTCCACGGCTATTTTTTATGTCCAGCCACTGCTTACCGATAACCACGATCAGAACAGCACAATCCTTTAGATTGTCTTGCAAAATTTTAACGAAATCTTCACCAGGCTTGATGTCATCAACGTCCATGAAAATTTGTCGATTATTGAAATTCATCCTCAATCGGTCGTAGAGGGAATGTGCATAACCTTCTGTATCTTGTCGCCTGTAGCTAATAAACGCCTTCTTCACCTTACCTAACCCTTGGCTTTATTCATCCTTATTAGGCTAAGCATAGTAAAAATAGGCGGTTTTGCTTGCACTGGTTTTAGGCAGCTTTATCGTTCATAAGTTAACCAATTGTCCAACTCAAATTCAGATAAAGAATCGATAACAGCGGTCGCATCCTGAAAGGCGTCATGACTCATATTCGGATCAGGTACGGCGATGACTTGCATGCCAGCCGCATTGGCCGCCTGAACGCCAGAAGGTGCATCTTCAAATACTAGGCAATCTTGTGGTTCATACCCCAATGTTTTGGCAGCAATAAGAAAAATGTCGGGTGCAGGTTTAGCGCGTTTTACTTCGCTGTGATTGCTGGTTACGACGGCGTCAAAGTGTTTGAACCAGTCTTGATGATTTCTGGTTTTGAGTTCAAAGTGGTGTTGGTTAGAACTGGTTGCTACTGAAATAGGTACGCCTTTTTCAGATAGCGATTTAATTAACTCAGGGGCACCGGCTTTGGGTTTAGCAAATGGAAATCGTTCGTTCAGTAAAGCATTACGCTCTTCTAAATAAAATTCTGGCTCGAAAGGTAAATCCAGGGCTTTCACTAAGTAGCTTGCCGCATCATAAGAGTCTCGTCCGATCATGTGGGACTTAACCGACCAGTCAAATACTTTGCCGTAGCGGCCTACAATCATTTGCGTGACTTCGGTATAGATACTTTCGGTGTCGAGAAGTAAGCCATCCATATCGAACAGGATGGCTTTGATATTAGCGTTTATCATCTTTTCATGCCTTGCTTTCGCTGTGAGGCACGAACGATATCACACTCTTAATTGGGAAGGTTGTGCTTGCCGTTTCACAGTATTAAGATTTTGACTCAATTTTCGATTTAATAAACTTTTCCATCGACGCTGTAGGTAATTGACCGGGTTGTAGGGCAACCAGCTTTCCCTTAGGATCGAAGATCATAAAGGTGGGTGTTCCTCTCAGTCCTTCATCAGCATTCAATTCCATCCAGGCGTTTATCTCTATCGAATTACTAACGATATTTTTGAAAGGGATTTTATGTTCTTCAATAGCCGATAGGGCTTCTGGTTTACCTCTTTGCCCATCGATATTGATACCAAGAATTCTGACATTATCCATCTTGCCGTTGAACTTTACCATTTCAGGCATATGTTCCATGCAGGCATGACACCAAGAGGCCCAAACCTCAACAACTGTCCACTTGCCGTCACCAACTTGCTCCTCAATGGTGGTCTTTTTACCGTCTAGCTCAGTAAAGGCAAGTGCTGAACCGCTCAATAAAATAGTTCCGATAATAGTCAAAAACAGGGCTTTAGTTAGAAAAAACAGTTTCACGAGAATGTTCCTCAATTTATGATGGTGCCGCTGGTTACTTTGTTTAAAGCAGCACACAAATTTATAGATAACTCAAAAGATATAAAAAATGCCAACAAGTTCAACTTATTCGACACGCGCAGTATTATTTGATCTGGATGGTACCTTGCTCGATACTGCTCCCGATATGGTAAGATCGCTTGATCTGTTAATTCAAGAAGAAGGCTTACCAGCGGTTGATTCTTCTATTGCACGCCAGCACGTTTCAAATGGCACAAAAGCATTAGTCACATTCGGCTTCGGTGAGCAACAGTCAACTGAACAATTTGCACGACGTTGTCGACGCTATCTGACTATCTACGAAGAGAATCTCTGCGTGGATACAGATTTTTTTGAGGGCATGGCGGAGACGGTGGCATTTTTGGAAGAAAACGATATTTTGTGGGGCATAGTTACAAATAAACCTGCTTTCCTTACCGAGCCATTACTGGATGCATTAGATTTGACTGCGCGAGCCAGTGTTGTTATCAGTGGTGACTCCTTGCCTCAAAAGAAACCCCACCCGCAACCTTTATTTCATGCAGCAGGGGCAATCAATCTCCTAACGACCGAATGTATTTATGTTGGGGATGCTAAACGGGATATTGTCGCTGGAAATAGAGCCGGAATGGTAACCTTGCTGGCTAGTTATGGTTATATTGAAGCTGGAGATGAACCAGAAAAATGGGGGGCAAATGGTATCATTCAATACCCACAGGAAATACTTGACTGGTTGAACGAGTCCTCAATTCTGGAACTCGATGTAAAACAGGCCAATTAAATTATTCTGATTTAGCTGTTGGCGAATCAACTGACGAAAATTATAGAGAGAATAACGTGAACATAAGTAGAAATACCGCAAGATCAACATTATTTCAGATTGTACTGTTTCTGGTGCTGCTGGCAGTGGCCTTGTTCTGGCAGCGCAATAATATTGCGGATTTATACCTGTCTGGAGAAATCAATCCGGTAGGGTGGTTGTTAAATGGGGTGATCATTATTCTGTTCCTAATGGGCATGCTCAGAATAATTTCGCTGTTGCTATCGTATAGCAGTGAACACAGTATTTTGGAGCGATTAGTCGAGTCGGCAAATGACGGCGTTAACGACCCTACTAGCGAATTATCCGAAGAGGCAATGGCGGTCAGACGATATCAATTCGTTCAGGAAATGGCGCGGCAGGGAAAACCAGTTGATCAGGGAGCGCT
>CALAJG010000191.1 GCA_937923375.1 uncultured Leucothrix sp. | reverse complement strand
CTCGACTTCATTAAAGAGGCACGTCTTAATCGGGTAGGCTGCTTTACTTATTCTCCGGTTGATGGCGCAACTGCCAATGACTTGCCGAATCATGTGCCTGACGATGAAAAGCAGGATCGACTGGAACGGTTTATGGAAGTTCAGGCGGACATAAGTGCTGAGCTGCTATCTCGGCAAATTGGTAAAAGAATGACGGTACTGACGGATGAAGTCGGTGATAATTTCACGATTGCGCGGAGTAAGATGGACGCGCCAGAGATTGATGGTGTGGTACAAATTAACGGTGAAATGTTAGAGCCCGGCCAGTTTGTCGAAGTTGATATAACTCACGCAGACGAGCATGATCTGTGGGGAGCTTTGGTTGAGTGATTTTGCAAGCCATTCATTGGATGGCTGCTTGGTGGCTCTGAAGAATTTTTAAAATAAGTCGTGCTGTTTTGCACAGATAACTATAGGAAAATGAAATGAAAAAAACACTAATTACAGCCTGTGTTGCTGTAGCCATGACATCGGGCAGCGTTTTTGCTGAGGGGCCTAAACTAGCGACGGAAGACGACCGTCTTAGCTACAGCTTGGGAATGTTGATTGGTGATCGTATTCTGAAACAGTACTCTGAAGAGATTGACTATTACATTCTATTAGAGGGTATGCGTGCTCAGCATCAGGGTAAAGAGACGTCTATGACCATGGAAGAAGCACACATGTCCATGCAGGCCAGTGAAGAAAAAGCGGCAGCAGTAGCGGCAGAAAAAGCCAAAGAAGAGTCGGCTAAAGCCATTGCATTGGGTCAGGCCTTCATGTTGGAGAATAAATCGGTCGAAGGAGTGATGACAACCGAAAGCGGTATTCAATACCAAGTGTTGACCGCAGCCGAAGGGCCAAAGCCAAAAGCTACTGACAAGGTAAAAGTACACTATAAAGGCACTACTATTGACGGTAAGACGTTTGATAGCTCTTATGATCGTGGCGAGCCAGCTGAGTTTGGTTTGAATCAGGTAATCCCGGGTTGGACAGAAGGTGTTCAGCTGATGAGTGTTGGTAGTAAATACAAGTTTGTGATTCCTTCAAATCTGGCCTACGGTGAACAGGGTGCAGGAAGCAGCATTGGCCCGGGTGAGACTTTAGTGTTTGAAGTTGAGCTATTGGAAATCTTAAGCGCTGAGAAATAATAAATGCGGCGAATCCCAGCGAAATCTCCGCAGGCTAAACGTGCCTATGAGCAGGTGGTTTCGCTACAGCATCGACTGGTTGAGAAGCTGCAACTGGTCAGCCAGAGTGTTGGCTCAGGGGGGAAGCTTGAGCCGGTAGAATGGTTGCGTGCCGAAGGTAAGCATGGCGGAGGGATTCGCTATGTTGCCAACGACAAAACGGTATTTAACCAAGCCTCGGTTAATGTTTCGCAAGTTCAGTATGATGCTGATGAGACAAAGTCGTTAGCTTCGGCAACGGCTCTGTCAAGTATTGTTCACCCACATAACCCTCTGTCTCCTTCGGTGCATTTACATGTCAGTTGGACCGAGATGAAAACAGGTCACGGTTATTGGCGGGTGATGGCCGACTTAAATCCTGCGATTGAAAATCCCCATCATACCGAGCGTTTCAAAGGTGCAATACTGACACTAGCGCATGAAAAAATAGGCCGTCAGCAAACAGAGGCAGCATTCGCGCGGGGTGATCGTTATTTCTATATCCCAGCATTGGCACGGCACCGTGGCGTTTGTCATTTTTATCTGGAAAACTATTTCACAGATGACATCGAGGCCGATAGTACTTTAGCTGAACGGGTAATCGAGGAGGTCATCGACACCTATAGTCAGCTGCTGCTTAATTCATTAATGGATAGCAGCGCAGCGTTGCCCGATGATTTCGAACAACAGCTTGCCTACCATAGCTTGTACTTCTTTCAGGTGCTCACGCTAGATCGTGGAACCACTTCTGGTTTATTGGTGCATAATCAGAATGATGTCGGTATTCTCGGTTCTCTACCTGCTGCCGTCGACAGTCAGCTGATTAGATCCTGGAAAACGAAAATGCCTGGCCCGCAGGATAAATTGCTGGATGGATTGCTCGATTGTCTTGGGGTGGCAAGTTCTACAAATGCTGGTCATAGTATTATCGATGATGCTGTCAAAACAGCCTTAGCCGATACAGTTAGATCTCACTATCAGCAGCATCCCGATGCGCTTCAATTACAGGCAAGTGGCGACGTAATCCCACCCACTGTAGCCAATCACCGATAATGGCCCAGCCATACTAATTTATTTGCAAGTGATCTAAATGCCAGAACCCAAAGAGTTTCATATTCCCATTACTCAGCCCAATATCACGGCAGTTGATTGTCTGGCTGAGTCCTCAGGACTCTCCAAACAGATGCTTAAACAAATCATGCAAAAGGGCTGTGTCTGGTTGGAGCAGGATAGCGGCAGGGGAAATGAGAAGCAGTTCATTCAACGTCTGCGTCGCGCCAAGCGTGTTCTAAAGCCGGGTGAAACATTGCACTTTTATTATGATGAAAAGGTGCTCTCAGAAAAGCCAGCGAAGGCTGATTTAGTCAGTGATGAGGGTGGGTATAGCGTTTGGAACAAACCGGCTGGCATGCGTTCTCAAGGCTCAAAATGGGGAGATCACTGCACGCTGTATCGTTGGGCGGAGCAGCACTTAAATCCCGAGCGTCCCGCGTTTATTATTCATCGCTTAGATCGTGCCGCTAGTGGTTTAATGTTGTTGGGTCATAAGAAACAGGTGACGGCTGATCTTACGCGTATGTTTGCTAAGCGCCAGATTGATAAGATATATCAGGTGAAAGTAGAAGGTGACTATTCTAAATTACTTGAGTTAGACAAAAATAAAAAATCGATTCGTACCAATGTTGAGGGCAAAGCCTCTACTAGCCATGTCAAGCAGCTGAGCTATGATGAGGTCAGTGATGAGTCACTGCTTGAGGTGCAAATCGAAACCGGTCGGAAGCATCAGATTAGAGTGCATTTAGCCAGTGTGGGTTACCCGGTCGTGGGGGATCGCTTGCACGGTTCTGGCAAAAACGATAAAGATTTGCAGCTAGCGGCGGTTGCGCTGAAATTCCTGTGTCCTGTCACAGGTGAGGCAAAGTCGTTTGCGTTAAATCCGACATTTGCGGTTTAATAGCATTTTTACTTAAGTACTCAGGAAGCACTATGAAACGTAAACTGATCTCATCGGGTTCAGAATTTGAGTCAAAAATTGGTTATTCTCGTGCCGTTGTCGACGGTGACTATGTGTTTGTTTCAGGCACTACCGGTTATAACTATGACGATATGTCAATCTCTGATGATCCGGCTGAGCAGGCAGAACAGTGCCTTAAAAATATCGCTCAAGCCCTAGAGGAGGCCGGTAGTAGTTTGGATCGTGCCGTACGTGTTCATTATATCTTTCCTGACAAAGCAGACTTTGAGCCTTGTTGGCCGGTATTCAGTAAATACCTTGGTGAGGCTAAGCCAGCCGCAACAATGTTTATGGCAGGACTTTTGGATGACAAAATGAAGTTGGAGATTGAGATTACTGCCCGTGTAGGTAAGTCCGATTACTCTTATTGATGATGTAGCGTAACAACGCTAAAGCTGACAAAAAAAGAGCCTAACTAAACCCCTTATCGAGAAATTGATAAGGGGTTTTTATTTGGTATGTAATTAAACCAGCTTGGTCTTTTCTTATTCGGTCTTCGCCATTTATCAGATATTAAAAGCCGCTTGGGGTCTGGCTATAAGCGTTTATTGGTTTGAAAAATTAAAGTTTGTTTGGTGCCAAGGAAAGGCCTCAACGAACTATTTCCCAAGAAATGCGCTAAGCAACCCATCAGGTTGTGTCAGTTACGACATGACTCATCAGCCTGTATGGCAGGAGAAAAAATGAAAAGGAATTTATTAATTACGCTACTGCTTAACTTGCTGTTGAGCACATCATTGCTGGCTGAACCGATCAGCATCAAAACCTATATTCTGACAGGACAGTCAAATGGAAATGGTTATGGTTTAGCTTATGGTGATGTTTCCACAGGTACTCTAAAGCCTAATCAGGACTTAGCAGATATCCAACGGGATGATTTAATCACCGTCAATGACTCTGCCCACATTTACCTTGGAAACTGGTCAACGGGATTAGGTAAATGGGAAAACCTTGGCCCCGGGTTTGCCAGCTGGAACGGCATACGTTTTGGCCCTGAATTATCTTTTGGAAATAAAATCCAATCTGAGCTAAATGAGCCAATTGCGATTATCAAATATACCCCAAACGGCACCTCCCTTTACAACCACTGGCTAGAAGAACGATATGATTTGTTAATGGCTTCGGTTAATGACGCAAAATTAAAGGCTGCAAGTAAAAACTGGACGCTCGATATTCAAGGCTTACTATGGATGCAAGGTGAGTCAGATTCATTCGGTTCGCTGGCACCTGCGGCTTATGAAGAGCGATTAACCACTTTCATTGCAAAAGTCAGGGATGGTCTGGCGCTTCCAGAGTTGAAATTTCATGTTGCTGAGATTGCCGATAGTGGTGTCTGGGCAGGAAGACAAAAAATCTGGGACGCCCAAGCGGCGGTTACAGCTGCTGACAATAATGCCCGCCTCGTGAAAAGTCGTGACTACCCTTTGTTTGAGGACGATGCTTCAGGATCCAAGTGGATCCACTTCTCAACCGAAGGAACAGTGATGCTGGGTGAGGCATTTGCAAGTTCTGTGATGAACGCAGACACCCCACAAGTGCCTGAAACTCCTGACACGCCAGATGTTACTGATGGCTTTATCAGTCATTTGG
The DNA here is from genome assembly GCA_937923375.1 of uncultured Leucothrix sp. Taxonomy (GTDB): domain Bacteria; phylum Pseudomonadota; class Gammaproteobacteria; order Thiotrichales; family Thiotrichaceae; genus Leucothrix. The sequence continues at coordinate 296 of CALAJG010000191.1, read as the reverse complement.
TAGGGGATAATAGCATTATCATTGACGGTAATCTTGATGACTGGAGTTCGGTTAGATCTTTAGGTTACGACGGCGAAACGCTGGACGATCAAGGTGTGAAGGCAGACTATGTTGAGGGTTGGATAGCTCACGATAATAATAATCTTTATGTTGCTTATCAAAACAATGGTGACATCGACACGAACAAATGGTGGCCTTGGCAGGTCTATTTTGACACTGACGGATCAAACTCGACTGGATTTAAAATCGAAAGCAACATTGGTGCAGAGTATATGTTGCAAGGTTCTGCAGTGTTC
>CALAJG010000190.1 GCA_937923375.1 uncultured Leucothrix sp. | reverse complement strand
GCATCGATTGCGATCCTATCGTTTGTTGTTTGGGCTCACCATATGTTCCTCACCGGCATGCCGATAGCGGGCCAGATGTACTTCATGTACGCAACCATTCTGATCTCAGTACCGACAGGTGTTAAGGTATTTAACTGGGTAACAACGATGTGGAGAGGCTCTATGAGCTTCGAGATCCCAATGATGTGGGCGGTGGCATTCGTCATTCTCTTCACGATTGGTGGTCTTTCTGGTTTGATGTTGGGAATTGTTCCAGCGGATATCCAGTACCATGATACTTACTTCGTAGTCGCTCACTTCCACTACGTACTTGTTACGGGTGCGCTGTTCTCAATCATTGCGGGTGTCTTCTATTGGTTACCTAAATGGTGCGGTAACATGTACAACGAAAAACTGGCAACTATTCACTTCTGGTGGGCAGTTATCTCAGTAAATGTGCTGTTCTTCCCTATGCACTTCTTGGGTTTAGCGGGTATGCCACGTCGGATCCCGGATTACTCATTACAGTTCGCAGACTTTAACTGGATTGCGAGTATTGGTGGTTTTGCCTTTGGTCTTTCTTTCATCCTGCTAGCTTATATCGTTGTGGACTGTATTCGTAACGGCAAGCCGGTAAAAGAAAAGCGTGTTTGGGAAGGTGCAAAAGGTCTGGAGTGGACACTTCCAACGCCTGCGCCTTATCACACATTCAATGAAGAGCCACCCCGTGAATTGGTTCTTAAAGAATCAAATCATAGCGCTCACTGATTGATATGACAGACACGAAGCGAAAGCAACGTGGGGCAATGGTAACAGCCGCTATCGTAGCAGCTGTTGCCATTGGCATTTTTGCAATGACGTTAATATTGTCAGGAAAATGATGAAACAACCGATCACTAAAAGCTTTTGGATCAAACTGGTCTGTGCTCCTGTGCTTATGTTTGGTTTCGCATTTGCGCTAGTGCCTCTGTATGACATTCTTTGTGATATCACAGGGTTTAACGGACGCACCACTGACGAGAGTTATCAGGAAGTTCGCAGCAGCTATGAGGTGGATGAATCCAGACTAGTCTCGGTGACTTTTTCAGCCGTTGTTGCATCAGGTTTTCCTGTTAATTTCCGACCAGAAGTCAGTAGCATGGAAGTCGTTCCCGGTAAGGTTTACACCATGAATTATCTTGCTGAAAACCGTTCCGATGATGTGGTAGTTGGTCAAGCAACACCGAGTATCGCGCCGTATCAGGCAGCGACTCACTTTAAAAAATTGGAATGTTTTTGCTTTACGCGTCAGGAGTTCGCTTCAAAAGAACCGGTTGAAATGCCCGTTCGTTTCGTAGTCGAACCGTCACTGGACAAAAATGTCCAGAACGTCACGCTTTCTTATAACTTTTTTAGAATTAAACCTGATGCTTGAGTACAACAAGACATCTAGAAATGTAGGAGATTTCAATGCAGCACTCTAAAGATCAATATTACGTGCCGGAGGGGAGCTATTGGCCGATCCTTGGTTCGATAGGCATGGCCTTTCTGTTAGGCGGTTTTGCAAGTTCGCTTCACGGGAGTGGTTTGGGTGCAGGACTTGCTGTACTTGGTTTAGTGATTGTTGTCTTCATGGTATTTGGCTGGATGGGGCAGGTCGTTAGCGAAAGCGAAGGTGGCTACTACAACCAGCAGGTGGGCAAGTCTTTCCGTATTGGAATGGGATGGTTTATTTTCTCTGAGGTAATGTTCTTCGCAGCGTTTTTCGGTGCCATGTTCTATGCGCGTGAGTTTTCTATCCCTTGGTTGGCTGGTGAAGGCAACAATATGTGGACAGGGAAGCTGCTCTGGCCAGAGTTTAGTGCGAGTTGGCCGCTAGTGAATATGCCAAACCCTGAGACGTTCGCCGTGCCTAAGGCGCTGGTACATGCTTGGGGTATACCAGCCATCAATACGATGCTACTACTAGCCAGTGGCGCGACATTGACTTGGGCTCATTGGGCACTTTACAACAAAAAACGCGATCACATGATTTATGGAATGGTTGCCACCATCACACTGGGTGTTATCTTCCTTGGCTTCCAGGCTTATGAGTATGCACACGCTTACGGTGACTTAAACCTAAAGATGACTTCAGGGGTTTATGGAAGTACTTTCTTCTTGCTGACGGGGTTCCATGGTTTTCACGTGACGCTAGGTACCGTTATGTTGATCTGTATCTTAATGCGTATCATTCGTGGACATTTCACCCCTGATAACCACTTTGCATTTGAAGCAGTGGCTTGGTACTGGCACTTTGTTGACGTGGTTTGGTTGGGCTTGTTTATCTACGTTTACTGGTTAGTTTAGACACTTGATAATACCAAGCCAGAAGTGGCTTGGTATTCAATCTGGGTAGAGAGTACGTTTTGATTAAAATCATTGTTACCGGTTTCTTCTTATTTATTCTCTATAGTCTAGGGTCAGCCCTTTATTACATGATGAATGATGAGCCGGGCTCTCAACGGATGATGAAATCTTTAGCCAAGCGAATCGCTGCATCGATTGCACTGTTTGCTTTTATAATGTTTTCATATTGGATGGGCTGGATTCAGCCTGATGGTGTAATCGGATCAACGGAATAAAATTAGGGCGCTACGAATTTAAGCCTGCGTTGATTCCTACGTTGGCCTTTTTAGTGGTTTTCCCTACATTGATTTCTCTTGGGTTTTGGCAGTTAGACCGAGCTGAAGAGAAGCGTCAAATTGAAACAAACGTTAATGCAGCGACGTATAAAACACCGCTCTCACTGAATAATTCAATAAGTGAGGATTTAATAGCGGAAGTTTATCGTCCAGCAACGATGGAAGGGCGGTTTGATAATAAGCGTCAATACCTTTGGGATAATAAAACTCACCAAGGTAGGCCTGGTTATCATGTGCTAACGCCATTTATTCTGGAAGGAACAGATACCGGGGTAATGGTCAATCGCGGTTGGGTTCAAATGTTGGGTAGGCGAGACTTAGTGCCTGATACCTCTGTTGAGGCTGAAAGAATTACAATTTCAGGAGTGATTAAAAACCCCTCCAATACCATACAATTAGCCGATCGCTTGGATCAAAAGGGTGCTGATTACCCCCATGTGTTTCAAGCGTTTGAGCCTGATGTGTTTGCATCAGAGTTAGGTTTAGAAATATTACCGGTGATGATTGAACTCTCACCAGATGAAAAATACGGTTATGTCAGAGAATGGAAGCCGTACTTTGGCAAAATTGAAAAACACAATGGCTATGCACTTCAATGGTTTTTGATGGCACTGATAACATTGTTTTTATTTTTTAAATTAAACACAAAGCGTGAGATGAGATAATCACTACACGTTTTTACATACTAAATTTTAGATTTATATAACTGGAGGCAACCATGTCTGGTTCTCATGAAAAATTACCCAAGTTCTTTTGGGTTCAGCTAATAGCGGCGGCGTTTATTGGCATACTTTGGTTGTTTGCGCCAAATGAGGGAGGCAAGGACGAGGCAAAAGTAGACCCGACTATGGCTGCTGCACTTAAGCCTATAGGTACTGTTGCCTTGGCTAAGCCTGCAGAAGAAGCGGGTGCGCCTCGTTCAGGAAAAGATATCGTTGCTAAAAATTGTAACGTTTGTCACTCCATCGGCCTTGCAGGTGCGCCAAAATTGGACGCTTCGGCTAAAGCGGATTGGGAAAAGCGTCTTGCTGGAGGTTATGATGCAGTAGTTGCTAGTGCAATCAAAGGTAAGGGCGGTATGCCTCCTCGGGGTGGTGATGCGACGCTGAGTGATGACGAAATTTCTGAGGCTATCAAAAACATGCTGGAAACGGTCGGCGTAGAAGTTGCTGAAGCATCTGAGGCTCCAAAAGCAGATGCGACTGAATCTGAGCCAGCTAAAGAAGTTGCAGCGGCAGATGTTACAAAAGAAGCGACTCCTGCAGCTCCAGCTAAAGAAGTGGTAGCAGCGGTTGCCACTAAGTCGGCAGCGACAGTGGTTAAAAAAGAAGAAGTTAAACCTGCTGCTGCGGTTGAAGCTAAAAAAGAAGCGAAAGCTGCTGCGGAACCGGTGGTTGTAGCCGCTACAGAACTGGGGGAGTCTACCTACAAATCCTCTTGTTTTGCCTGTCACGACAGTGGCGTTGCTAATTCTCCAAAGTTTGGTGATAAAGCCGTTTGGGCACCTAGAATTGCCCATGGTATTGCTGCGCTCCATACTGCAGCGATTAAGGGTAAAGGAGCTATGCCAGGCAAAGGTGGCAATCCATCGCTAAGCGATCAGGCAGTTAGAGAAGCTGTGAATTATATGATCGTTAACAGCCAGTAAAAGTATTCAGACTAGAGTTGAGCTGCTTGTTACTTTAGCCTCCTTTGGTGGGGGCTTATGACTTGACCTTGACATAAAGTTACGCGACCATAGCCCGATTTTTATTACTGTCGCGACATAGATTTTAGTTTTAAGGAGTTACACATAATGGCAGATACAGGAGTGGATAAGAAGCGCAGGCGCTTTCTTATTGGTGCTACCTCAGCTGTTGGTGCAGTCGGCGTTGGTGCCATTGCAATACCCTTTATAGGCTCTCTAACCCCTAGTGCGCGTGCATTAGCGGCGGGTGCTCCCGTTGAAGTAGATATTTCCAAACTTGAAGTTGGCGCGATGATGAGCGTCGAGTGGCAGGGTAAAGTGGTATTCGTGGTCAATAGAACACCCGAAATGCTCGCAAAATTACCTGAAATTGTGCCCCAGCTGAAAGATCCGACCTCGGTTGACTCTTTACAGCCAACCTACGTCGACAAAGAGACGCGAGCACGCGAAGCAGAGTTTTTGGTCATGCTCGGAAAGTGTACTCACCTTGGCTGTGCACCTCAGTTTCGTCCAGAAGTTGCTCCGGCTGATTTAGGCGCTGATTGGAAAGGTGGCTTTTACTGCCCATGTCATGGATCACGTTTTGATCTTGCAGGTAGAGTGTTTAAAGGTGCGCCGGCGGGAACCAATATGGAAATCCCTCCTTATTACTTTGTTTCCGATTCGATGTTATTGATCGGTGAAAATGGAGCGGCTGCATAATGAGTTTACTTAATTGGGTTGATGCGCGATTTCCACTGACAGAGACGTGGAATAAGCACATTGCAGAATACTACGCACCGAAGAATTTTAATTTCTTCTACTTCTTCGGTTCACTAGCTTTGTTATGTCTTGTGTTACAGATCGTAACCGGCATTTTCTTAACAATGCACTACAAACCTGATGCCGAAATGGCATTTGCTTCGGTGGAGTACATCATGCGTGATGTGCCGGGTGGTTGGTTTATTCGTTATATGCACTCCACGGGTGCTTCGATGTTCTTCATCGTAATCTATCTGCATATGTTTAGGGCCCTCATTTATGGATCCTTTAAGGGACCACGTGAGTTAGTTTGGCTGATCGGTATGCTGATTTATCTGGCGCTGATGGCAGAAGCCTTTATGGGCTACTTGCTACCTTGGGGTCAAATGTCTTTCTGGGGTGCGCAGGTAATAATCAACCTGTTTAATACCATTCCGTTCATCGGAGACGTAGTATCAACGACTATCCGCGGTGACTTTGTAATCTCTGATCCTACCCTTAACCGTTTCTTTGCATTCCACGTGGTTGCAGTACCATTGATTTTGGTGGGTTTGGTATTCGTTCATATCGTGGCATTGCACGCAGTGGGTTCTAATAACCCTGATGGCGTTGAAATCAAGAAACTGAAAGATGAGAAGGGCATCCCGTTAGATGGCATTCCTTTCCACCCTTACTACACAGTTAAAGATATCGTGGGCGTCGTGGTCTTCTTTATTGTGTTCTTCTTCATTGTATTCTTCATGCCTGAAGGCGGTGGATACTTTATTGAGCATGCAAACTTCGAGCCTGCGAATGCCTTGAAGACGCCTGAGCACATTGCTCCGGTTTGGTACTTTACGCCGTTCTACACGATCCTTCGTGCTGTACCTGATCCATGGTATGGAACGCTGGCAATGTTCGCGGCGATCGCTATCTTGTTCGTATTGCCATGGCTAGATAAGAACCCAATCAAATCGGTACGTTACAGAAACAAAGCACACCTAATCAACCTGGCTTGGTTTGCGGTTACCTTTATTGTTTTGGGTATGCTGGGTGTTATGGCGGTTACTGATGGACTTAAAGAGCTTGGTACCAGAGGAACTCAGATCTACTTCCTGTTCTTTGCGATCACTTACGTGCACAGTCGTCCTCAGCAAGCGAATTACCTGATGTGGTTCGTTATTCTGCTGGTTTCAGTGTTGTTCTGGGACTTCTTACGCTACGACAGCAGCTTCACTGAAAACCAGGCCAGCCTGTTCTGGCAGATGCTATTGCTGCCGATTGCTTATCTGGCAACGACATTACTGCTACCGCATTTCATTGGTGGTGCAAACAGAGAGAAAGAAGTTCCAACGAGGGTAACAGGATGAAATTTAACTCATTGAAATTACTACTTGCGGCTGCTTTCTTTAGTGTTGCAGTAGCGCCGGTTGCCTATAGTGCTTCAAGCGGTGTGCCAAATCTGGATGCTGATGTTGATCTTAGCGATAAGGTAAGTTTGGCACGTGGTGCAAAATACTACGCGAATTTTTGCATGGGTTGTCACTCACTTGAGTTTAGCCGTTACAACCGCGTGGCTGCCGATCTTGGTATGGAAGAGGGCGATATTAAGCCGCTGATCTTTACCCGTGATGATGATGACAATATTCATAAACCTGGCGCGTTGATGGTCAATGCATTGCGTGAAAAAGACGCGATTCGTTGGTTCGGTATTGCTCCGCCAGATTTGACGGTTATTGCGCGTGCCAGAGGTGGTGGTGATTGGTTATATAGCTACCTTAAGGGCTTCTATCAGGATGATAGTCGTCCGTTCGGTGTTAACAACCTGTATTTCTCTAACGTTGGTATGCCTCACGTTCTTCAAGAGTTGCAGGGTTTACAAGCGCTCGATAAAGATACTAATACATTGACGCTGGTTAAACCTGGCAAAATGAGTGCGGGTGAGTATGATCAGGTTGCAAAAGATCTCACTAACTTCCTTGTTTATGTTGGCGAGCCGGCGCAGTTGCACCGTACTTTTTATGGTATCCTTACGCTTTTATTCTTATTGGTACTCTTAGTATTAGCGTATTTGCTTAAGAAAGAGTTCTGGAAAGATATTCATTAATCGCGTTTTACTGTAGTATCGCGAGGCTGCCCAACGTCGGGCAGCCTTTTTGCATTTGGATTTGGGAGAATTGAATGAGTTCAGTTTCTAACCGCCGTTCTGTTATGACGCTATTTACCTTGCCTGACTGTGCTGATTGTCATCGGGTGAGGATTGTATTGGCTGAAAAAGACATTACCGTTGATATCATCGAAATTGATCCGGACAATAAGCCGGAAGATCTTGCAGAACTGAACCCCTATAATACGGCACCGACTCTCATCGACCGTGATTTAGTGCTGTACGATGCGCGAGTTATCATGGAGTATCTTGATGAGCGTTTTCCGCATCCGCCATTGATGCCTGTTGATCCTGTAACACGAGCTCACTCTCGTTTGGCGTTGTATCGCATTGAGAAAGATTGGTACAGCCTACTTCGAGATATGGAAAGTGGCGTGCCGGAGAAAGCAGATCGTGCACGCAATATCTTACGCTCAGGTGTCCTATCAGCGGTTGATGTATTCGCGATAAAACCGTACTTCCTTAGCACAGATTTTTCCTTAGTTGATTGCACTATAGCTCCGGTTCTTTGGCGACTACCTAAGTATGGTATCGATATGCCGTCAACCGGTGTTAAGCCGTTAATGAATTATATGGATCGTGTTTTTTCAAGAGAGATGTTTCAGGAATCCTTAACTGAAACGGAAAAATCTATTCGCCCATGATGACCTCTAATCGACCTTATTTGATGAGGGCCATGTATGAGTGGATCCTTGATAATGAGTTAACGCCTCACGTAATGATCGATGCGGAAATGGCCGGTGTAGAAGTACCGCGTCAGTACGTCGAAGATGGAAAGATAATACTCAATGTTTCACCGAGTGCTGTTCAGGGTTTTGAGATTGATAATGAATGCCTAGGGTTTAGTGCGCGGTTTGCGGGCAAGCCTTATAATATTTATGCACCAATGAATGCGATCCGTGCTGTCTATGCTGCTGAAAATAACGAAGGCATGATGTTTGACAAATTGCCTGAATCAGAAGTGGATGATAACCCTGAACCGGATGATACCCCGCCGAAATCACCTGCAGCGGGAAAACGACCTACACTCCGTGTCGTGAAATGATTATCTCAATGATATCAGCAATGTCAAAGGGCAGGGTGATTGGTCTGAACGGTACAATGCCCTGGCATTTGCCGGCAGACTTAGCTAATTTCAAGCGTATAACGATGGGTTGCCCTGTCATTATGGGAAGAAAAACCTATGATTCCATAGGTATGCCTTTACCGGGAAGGAAAAATATCGTTCTTAGTCGTTCCGATGGGTTTTCTATAAAGGGTTGTGACGTTGTTAGCGATCTGGATTCTGCCTTAGAGCTAGCTAATGATGAGAACCAAATATTCATCATTGGTGGCCAGCAACTTTATCAACAAGCACTTCCCCTTGCGCAACGACTATACTTAACCCATATCGATGCGCAGTTTGAAGGCGACACCTTTTTTCCTGACTATAGCCTAATCGAGTGGGTACAGCTTAGTCTGGATAAGCACCCCGCCGATGATAAAAATCCTTGGCCCTATCGATTTGAGATATTAGAAAGGGCACCTACGACTAGCAAATAGAGTGAGTACTTATGAGTACACTGCTAATCTGCAATGTCCAGATTGTTAATGAAGGCATGATACAGGAAGCGGATGTATTCATTCGAAATGGTCGCATCTCACAAATAGGCTCTGATCTGAGTCATCTTTCAGCCAATCAATTTATCGATGGGCTAGGCAAGCATCTGATGCCAGGTATGATAGATACTCAGGCAAGACTAAGCACATCTGTTGACTTTTCTAAAAGCCTCGCGCAAGAATCCAAAGCTGCTATTGCAGGGGGTATTACGAGCAGTCTATTGCTACCGAATTACGCTTCTCAGTCGGCCTACCCTAGGGAATGGTTTTCGATCGAAGGTTCGCAATTACAAAACAACCTGTCAGTCTACTATCCTGCCTCAAATAATAACTTAGCTGATATTGCTTCGATTGATTCATCAGAATGTTGCGGTATATATGTCGATATGGCTAGCACTAATAACGACTTAAGAATCGATGATTCCATTACTTTAGAAACAATTTTTAAAGATTCCCCAGTGCTAGTTGCTTTTCATGCAGAAGACGCACCGTCCATTTTTGAAAGTGAAGAAAGTTATCGGCAAGTTTATGCTGACGAGATTCCATTTCATCTTCATGGCTCTATACGGAGTGCAGAAGCTTGTAATATTGCGACTCAGTCAGTATTAGATGTCGCATTGGCAAACGATCATGCAAAAGCGCATTTTTTAAACGTTTCAAGCGTTGAAGAAATTGAATTGCTGGAAGCTGTTCGTCAGAAATCATCAATGATATCAGCAGATGTCTCTAGCCATTACCTGATATTTTCAGAGGCAGACTATGCAGATAAAGGAAGTTTGTTAAAGTGTGAACCGTCAATTAAAACCGACATAGATCGCGCCGCCTTAATCCAAGGCTTATTGGATGATAATATTGATAATATTTGTAGTGGCCATACCCCCTTAATGATGGCAGAAAAGCAAGCGGGTTACTTTGACGTTCTCTCTGGGTTACCGCTTGCTCAATATACCTTGCCGTCTATTCTAGAGCATTATCAGGATCAGATCTTAAGCCTTGAGTTAATTGTTCAAAAGACAAGTCATGCTGTCGCAGACCGCTTTGCCATCCAGGATAGAGGCTATATTCGTGAAGGGTATTGGGCTGATTTGGTACTCGTTGATTTGGAAGGTAGCTTTATTGCACGTGATGAAGATGTTATTTCTGCTGCAGCTTGGACAATCTTTAATGGAAATGAATTTCGCTCCTCCGTAGTTAACACTATCATCAATGGTAAAGTCGCTTGTTCAAAAGGTAAATTTGAAGACATACAAGCCCCGGGTATGGCACTTCGGTTTGCGAAAACAGATTTGGTTTATGACCCTGTCGACGCCCTCTGATGAGAGGTACTTCCATTTGATTGGCGAAGTTCGCTACAATTGTCCCAAATAAAAATAATCATCTGATAGTTAATTCGATCCCTATGTAGATTCGATATTCGAGCCAGATAATAAAAATAGAGGCCGCATTGAACATGTCCAAACTACACGCACAGCGTGGCTTTAGTCTCATAGAAGTTCTCGTCGCTGTACTCGTTGTTGCTGTTGGCCTGGTTGGCTTGGCTGGCATGCAGCTGGTTGGCTTAAAAGGTAATCAACAGTCCTTTTCAAAAAATCAGGCTGCTCATCACACCCAAGCGCTCTTAGAACGTATGCGAGGTAATCCCGCCGGGGTTTTTAACAATTCATACGTTGTAGATAGTACAACATTGAATTGCAGCACCCCACTAGCGACTGATTGCACTGCAGCCACGTCTACTTGTGATTCAGCCGAAGTAGCTAAGTACGATATATACGGAGCATTTTGCGGAAGCCCTGACTCTTCATCAGGTGGTATCAAGCGTGACTTAAGTAATGCAAAATTGATTATTTCTTGTCCGGTTAATTGTACAGCGGGTGTGACTATCGATATTTCCTGGCAAGAACAAGTACTGGGTAAAGAGTCTGCAGGTAGTGAAAGTGTGCCTCGAAGACTGTCGATTAATACGAGGATAGGCAAATGATCAGGTCATGCAGAAACAACAAACAGAACGGCCTTTCATTAATTGAATTATTGGTAGCAATTATCATTGGTTTATTCATAACGATCGGCATTTCATCGGTGTATGTTGGAAATAAACGGTCAAGTATGACTACCGATGAATTGTCATTGTTGCAAGCAAACGGGCGTGCTGTTTTAGAGCAACTAACTCAGGTCATACAGCACACTGGTTATAAAGCAACTCGTAGCTCTTTGGATAAAGATATGTTTATCCTAGGCGCGGTTGCTACTTCAAAATGCACAGGTGGTGCCGATAGTGTCGCTAATACAGGTTTATTCAATCCCATTGAAAATGATAAGGCACGTGGCGATACAATCGGGGTTGTCTACCTCGGGGATGACTTATTAACTACGGACTGTACCGGAACACAAATGCCAGCTGATTGCCGCTTATCTGATTCGGATACTGCTCCCCCTGTTGCTGCAGCCAAAATCTATAATTACTTTAAAGCAGATGTAAACGCCGATGGGATGCCTGTGCTTACCTGCGGAGGATCCTTGAATGCAGCTGAGGAAGAGATAGCAGAAGGGGTTGAAAATTTACAAATAAGCTACGGTGAGGATGCTGACGGCGATGGAATCGCAGATCGCTTTGTCAATTCAGATGAGGTTAGTAACTGGGGAGGAATTGTAAGTGTTAATGTGGCCGTGCTAGTCAGGTCACTTAATCCTGTTGCAGTTCACGCATCAGCTCGAAAATACCAATTACTCGATGACGTGGTGATTTCAACAAATGATAAATACTTGCGCGCTGTCTTTACATCGACGATTCGTTTACGTAATGCGACATCATAGGAGTCTAAGATGAAACATGCCGGAATAAAAAAACAACAGGGTGTTGTATTGATTTGGGCTCTGGCTATTCTTTTGGTGCTGACTTTTCTCGGTTTAAGCTCTGTGAAGAAAGCCAATATGGGCACTAAAATTGCAGGAAATAGCATGGCTTCAATGATGGTATTTCAAGGGGCCGAGTCTGCTTTAGGTAAAATCAGTAACAATAATTTTGTTAATGAGGCTTCAAAGCTGCCAGCTGGGCAAAAGTATAGTGTTCCCCAGGCAGTGTTACCAAATGAGCCCGTTAGCGGAGGAAATATAAAATCCAAAGCTACCGTAATGTCGATGAATCCTGCCGCTTGTCCCATCACAAACAGTGCAAATTCAACAGGGACAACCTGTTTGATATATAAGCTTGAAGTTGAGTCAAGGCTACAAGGAACCGGGGCTAAAACAGAACATATTAAAGGGGTTGCGATCATTGCCGCTCCGGCCAATGCTTACAGTAATTAATAAAAGCCAGAAATACTTAACTCTCTTTTTCTGAGAGATAATAAAAATAATAGGATACTGCTATGTGCTGCCGAACTACTTCAAAGTGGATAAAGTCACTCCTGATGACCATTTTAGTCGTCACTGCAACAAGCTCTGCTTTTGCAGAAGACATTGAGATATTTACCGGTGAACAACCCCCTTCTGAGCCCAATATTCTATTTTTATTGGATCAGTCAGGAAGTATGAATAGTCCTATTGGAACGATGGGCGAAACACGTTTGACCGCACTACAATCGGCATTCAATGCAGTTGTCGCAGATCCTGAAATTGCTGGTTTGAGTGTAGGTTTAATGGGGTTTAGTAATGGTGTGGGCAAAACACCCTACGCCCATGGCGTTTCATTTCCAGTTTCGCCTATTGATGATGAAGCTATGCCGTTAATGCTATCTAACTTGTTACCCGGAACACTAAATACTGCCAATAATCTTGGATATTTCACACTGGCAGATGACAATCTTCCAGACCCTGTAGCCGGCGATACGGTTCGTAGCTATCTACCACAAATCTTATCAAGTTGGACAGCTTATGGAGCCACTCCTATTGTGGATGCTTATTATGAAGCGGCTCTATATTTTAGAGGAGCTCCACCATTCTGGGGTTCAGCTAGTCCTGAGCAAAATCATGCGGCTCATCCAGCCTCTTACACGGGATCTATTATTTCAGAGTTGTCGACTACATTAACCGGCAGCACCAAAGTCTGTAGCGAACCAAACTGCGGAATAAATTGTGTAACAACAACAAGATCAAGCTATTGTGCGACAGGTGAAACAAGCTGTTTCTTAGGAACCAACTGTGTCACAGCGACCAGCACCAATAGTTATAACTGTGGATTGGCAACAATCGCGGAGTGCATGGCAGCAAACCCTGGCTATTCAAGCTGTGAGACAAATTCAAGCGAGAGTTGCACCGATACTTGTGATGGTAGCACTGACCTGGAGAGTGGCACTTGCCTTGGAACTGTAACAACTAACTGTTCGACAACTTCATCAATTGTTTGCCAAGGTGATCTTGAAAGAACTTATTGTGATGAGTCAGCTTATCAGTGTGATGAGACAACCGACACTATTACGACTGTTATGAGCACACCCTCTGCCACGTATAACTCTCCAATCGTTAATGAGTGTCAAAACAACGCGATCGTCATTTTAAGTGATGGTCAGCCTTATGTTGGTAGTGCAGCTGATCTTGATAATACCCAAAACTTAGTTAAATCGATGCTCGGATTAACGACTGATTGTGCAACTAGTACTATCCCAGATGGCCGATGTGGTACTGATCTGGCAGGCTTTCTGAATTCACAGGATCAAAATCCTGATGTGGATGGTGACAACACAGTTCAAACTTACACGGTTGGATTTGATGTTGGGAGCAATGCGGGCGCAGAAGCCTACCTCCAGTCGCTTGCAAACAGCGGTGGAGGGAAGTACTTTCCGGCCTCCGATACTGCGGCATTGGTTGCAGCATTCAAGGCCATTATTAATGATATTGATACCTCAGCCAGAAGCTTTGCCGCTCCGGTTTACACGGTCGATCCAAATTCTATGTTGTCGCACAGTGATGACATTTACCTACCATTATTTGAAAATAGCTCACTTCCTGCTTGGGCCGGTAACATTAAGAAATTTAAGCTGAATAGTGAGGGTAAGATAGTTGACGCTAATGGCGTTGTTGCGATTGATGGTAAGGGCTTGTTAAAGCCTTCCGCAGTTGATTTTTGGGCTGATGCCTCAATTGCAAGAACTGCTGCAACAAATCCAGTGACTAGCGGCGGCGCTGCTAACAACTTAGATCCTGCTTCAAGAACCCTTTTGACTGATAACGGGGGAGCTTTAGTTGCACTTGACGATGCCAATATCTCTAAGGGTCAATTAGGTGATTCATCTATGTCAGATGCCTATAAAGACCAATTACTTGCTTATATTAAAGGCTATCAGGCTGATGGAACGACGCCACGTAATGCGATGGGAGATATTCTTCATAGCAAGCCAACAGTGATTTCATATGGCAAGAAGCAAGTA
>CALAJG010000189.1 GCA_937923375.1 uncultured Leucothrix sp. | reverse complement strand
GCTGCTTGGTCAGCTTTGGCTTTTTCAGCAGCGACTCTATCTGCTTCAGCCTTAGCTTTTGCATCTTTAGCCGCTTGGTCAGCTTTAGCCTTTTCTTCAGCAAGCCGATCAGCTTCTGCTCGTCGTGCAGCTTCTGCTTCTGCAGCTAACTTCTTTTTGTCAGCTTCAATCGCAGCGGCCTTAGCAGCCTGGTTTGCTTTTGCATCGGCTTGACGTTTTTCTTCAGCCAGTTTGGCAGCTTTGGCTTTTTCAGCGGCAATGCGCTGTTCTTCAGCCAGCTTAGCAGCCTTTGCTTTTTCTGCCGCTTGACGTTTTTCCTCGGCTAGCTTTGCAGCTTTAGCCTTCTCTGCAGCAGCATCAGCTTTAGCTTTCTCAGCTTTTCGAGCAGCTTCTGCAGCAAGTTTCTTTTTGTCTGCTTCAGCGGCTGCTTTCTTTGCTGCGTCGTCTTTCTTTTTGTTTGAAGAGACGGCTGCAGCGGTAGCCGCAGCGGCGGCAACTCCAGCAGCTGCAGCGGCTGTTTTGCCCCCGCTGCCTTTGGCTGAACCACTTTTGGCGTATGAAGTCTTGGCTGAAGCACTTCCGGTACCCATTTTTGCATTGGCATTAGCGCCTGCAGATCCTGATAGATTTCCTCTGCCGCCCATAGTGCCTGGCTTGCAGAAAAAGGGACGTATCAACCAACCTAGTAACGCACCAATTAATCCGAAAAATAGGAGCAAAGCTAAAACTTGTAGTGTAAGCATTGACATGAGTACTGATCCTTATTCTGTAATGTTGAAGTGTAGTTGTGAATTACCTGTTGAGGTATCTGCTGCAGTCTTATTGCTGCTTGCACGAAGTAAGCCGTGATGTGCACCGCTGATGACTTCGAGATATGAAATCGCAGAGTGGATACGGTGTTGGCTCATTTCAGCGTCTAAAGGTGATGTGTCACCTTCGCCCGCATGAGCTGTCACATCGATGTATAGTTTCTTGGCGTGTAGCACGTCGCTACAGTAGTTAATCTTTTGCGCTAACATGCCCATTACGCGGTAGCTTAGGCCAGTAATTTCGCTGCTATCTTTGTTAAAGACCGCTGGGTTATCGCTAAGCATTTGGGTTAAGTCTGTTTGACAGCTAGCAAGTAAGGCAGCCTCTGCTTCTGCTGCTTTTACTTTAGCGGCTTCAATATCAGCAAGGCGTTGCTTTTCAGCTTCAATCGCAGCTAAACGCGCTTCTTCTGCCTTACGGGCTGCTTCAGCTTCTGCGGCTAAACGCGCTTCTTCTGCTTTACGAGCTGCTTCAGCCTCTGCCTCAGCGGCAAGCCTTGCTTCTTCTGCTAAACGCGCTTCTTCAGCAAGACGCTCTTCTTCTGCTAGCTTAGCCGCTGCCATTGCTGCTAACTCTTCAGCAGTAGGGCGGGTTTTAACAACTTTGATAGACTCAGTAAACTTATCGCCATAGCTGGCTTGAGCTTCGGCGATTAACTGAGCTTTTTCAGCTTCTGTTTCAACTTCGCCACTAATCTCGACTTTGTCATCTGAAACATTCATTGCGAGATTTCTCGCGCTGTATAGTGTTGCCATTAAGCCAGTCGTTCCCGCTAACCAAGCCGGAGCGCTCGCTGAATCACTGATGCTCAGCTTGTTAGTGACATTAGTTTCACCATAAAGTGAGTGTGCCTTGCTAACTGCTGTATCAATACTGGCTTGATCTGGCATGCTGCCGCTAAGTACGACTTGCTCACCCTCTTGCTTCAGATTAAATTTTGATGAAAACCATTGTTTAAGCGTCACATCGTGATCAACCGTTCTAACGCCGTAGACGCCTTCTGCCATCTCGACAGCACTGTTGCGTGCTTCGCCGCTTGGAGCTTCACCTGTAATGGTCATATCACGACCATCTAAAGATGTTTTAGCCCAACCCATCCCTTTATCATTCAGTAATGTTTGAGTCCTTTCACCTAAATCGCTTTCGATGGGGCTGCAACGTGTAAGAAGTGTTAGGAGGAGCAATCCAATGAGTCCCGGAATAGCCCATTTGAGCCAGCCATTCTGGTTCCAAGTTGATCCAATACTGCATAAATCCTTAATCATAAGATATTACCTAGTGCCGTAAAGTTGTCAGTATCGCAATTAGTAAAACGCGATGGTGTTCATAATTAATGTGTATGTTTACTAGGGAATTATGTTCATTGAGCATTAACTCAGGATTAGCAACGCTAACTTATGTTGAAAATTCCACTAAAAACTTATTATTTTTATTGTGATTAGAGGCGAATGTCACTGCCTACACTCAGAATGAGATTTAGACGAGTTAATTTTCCTCCATTTAATATTTTCTGACACTAACAAGTGTTTGCTAATGAAGCAAGTCCGTTCAGCTGAATCACAATAAATCTGAAGCGTCCTCTTTTGCGTATTACAATTGATTTTATGCCATGAAAAAACTGAGGTCACAGTGAATCAATCTAAATACAAACTAAGTATCCTTGGTGCATCAACCTTATTAGGTTTTGCATTGTTCGTAAGCCCCCTGTCTGCCAGGGAGTTCGTTAGTCAGAGTAACGCCACTGAAGTTATAGAATTATATACTTCTGAAGGTTGTAGCAGTTGTCCCCCAGCGGACCGCTGGTTAAGCTCTCTGAAAAATAAGCCTGAAACATTTAAAAGTCTCATTCCTATGGCGTTTCATGTGGACTACTGGGACTATATTGGGTGGAAAGATCGCTTTGCCAAGCCTGTCTACAGCTTGAGGCAGCGTCAATATGTGGCGACGGGCAGCGTGTCACAGTCTTACACGCCGCAAATGGTTACTAATAGCGCTGAATGGCGGGGCTTTATATCTGGTCAGCGTGAGTGGGTGCCTAATGATAAAAATGTCGGTGTTTTAAAAGCAACGGTTCAGGATAACACTGGCAATCTGACTGTGCGTTTCGCTCCCTACAAGCGCAATTGGAACACAGGGAGTGATAAAAAGCACAATAACTACGTGTTAAATGTCGCCATATTGGGTATGGGTTTGAGTTCGCGCGTTACGGCCGGTGAAAACCATGATCGAACACTTAATCATGACTTTGTTGTATTAAAGCATCAGAAGCTGACGGTGGCAGCTAATCCTGCGCAGTGGCAGGTCAAAATGCCTGCTACACCGAATGCAGGTCAAACCCGAAGCGCTATGGCTGTCTGGTTATCGGAGCCAGATTCGCAAAAAATCATCCAGGCGACAGGTGGGTATTTATAGGCGCGTAGCGTAATGAGATGCAGTATGATGGAGCGCTTATTCGTTCTCCATCTGCATTTTATAGGTACGCATCCATGCCCGCAAACCCAAACTTTGATGAAAAAATAAATCGCATTGGTACCCACTCGCTAAAGTGGGACATGCTTGAGTCCTTTTATGGACTGAAACCGGAAGACAGTCTGTCGATGTGGGTAGCGGATATGGACTTTAAACCGCCGGAGTCAGTGAACCATGCGCTGCAGGCGACTATTGATCACGGGATTCATGGTTATTTCGGTGATGAAAGCGCTCATCACAAAGCTATTATCAACTGGATGCAGACGCGTCATGACTGGGCAGTTGAGCCTGAGTGGATTTCTACGGTTCATGGCCTAGTTAATGGCACCGCGCTCTGTGTGCAGGCGTTTACTCAACCAAATGAAGGCGTCATTTTATTTACGCCTGTCTACCATGCTTTTGCCAAAATCATCAAAGCGAATGGTCGCGAGGTTACCGAGTCACCACTTGAGATTCGTGATGGTCGCTATGAGATGAATCTGGACAAACTGTCGTCTCAGCTGAAAGGTCATGAGACGATGATGATCCTTTGTTCGCCGCACAATCCTGGTGGGCGGGTTTGGAGTGTTGACGAGCTACAGCAGGTGGCAGCATTCTGTCAGAGGCATGATCTTACCTTAGTGTCGGATGAGATTCATCATGATTTGGTTTATCCGCCCGCTAAGCATACGGTGATGGCTAATGTCGCGCCTGAGATTTTATCGCGGTTAGTGATGCTCACTGCGACGACTAAAACGTTTAATATTGCCGGTGGCTTGAGTGGCAATGTGATTATTCAGGATGCTGCGTTGCGCCAGCGATTTTTAGATACCCACGCTGCAGCGGGAATCTCAAACAATCGCTATGGCGTGTTAATGGCAACTGCGGCTTATGAAGGCGGTGTGGACTGGCTGGATCAACTAGTTGGCTATTTAGATGGCAATCGACGTTTGTTGGATGAGGGGATTCGGGATATTTCTGGGTTAGAGTCGATGCCTATGGAGGCTACTTATCTGGCTTGGGTCAATTTTGAGAAGACGGGGTTGTCGACTCAGGAGGTGATTGAGCGGGTTCAAGGGCAAGCGGGCATTGCGACTAATCATGGGGCTATGTTTGGGCTGGGGGGTGAAGGGTATTTGCGGT
>CALAJG010000188.1 GCA_937923375.1 uncultured Leucothrix sp. | reverse complement strand
AAGCGAGCAAACAGTTAGCCATTTGTGAGGGATCTGATTGGTTCTGGTGGTTTGGTGATTATAACGCCTCTGACAGCGTGCGTGATTTTGATCTATTATTTCGTTCCCAACTCAAACGTCTCTATGAGATCTTAGGTGAATCAATGCCAGACTATCTTAATCAGCCAATATCACTTGGCGGTGGTAATGCAGAAAATGCCGGCACCATGCAGCGCGGAGCAGCTTGATTGACTAATCCCTTATTGAAGCGTCAGGCGGGGGTATTATTACACCCTACTTCCTTACCGTCGGGCATGATTGATAAAGACGCGATCCGCTGGTTAGATTTCATGCAACAGGCCGATCTCGGGGTCTGGCAGGTGTTACCACTGGGAGTGCCCCAGCATAATTTATCACCCTATCTGTGCTACTCAGCCTTTGCCATGAACCCTGCGCTTTTACTTTTATCTGACTCAGAGCAGCGAAACGTTGACGAGAGACACTTTGACAGATGGCAAAACCAACAGAAGTACTGGTTACCGGACTATGCGGATTATTGCATTCTGAAACGGCATCATAATAACCAAGCTTGGTATGAGTGGCCTGAGCAATACAAATTTCGCTGTGAAGAAGCAATGCAGCATTTCAGACAAGAGAACAAATTCGCTGTCCACGCCATTTACCTTGAACAGTACCGGCTCGACCAGCGCTGGCAAGCTGTCAAGCAAGAGGCGAGTCAGAGAGACATTTCAATATTTGGCGACATGCCAATCTTCGTCGCACATGACAGTGCTGATGTGTGGGCTAATCGCGACTGCTTTCTACTCAATGAAGACGGTCAACCGACACTGGTTGCGGGAGTACCTCCCGATTATTTCTCCGAAACAGGACAACGCTGGGGCAATCCTCACTATAATTGGGAACACTTGGCAAAAACCGGCTTCGAGTGGTGGTTGCAGCGCATGCAACATCATTTTCACCTTTACGATATTGTAAGGATTGATCATTTTCGAGGACTACAGGCCGTCTGGATGATAGATGCCGACTGCCCAACGGCAATTGATGGTTATTGGCAAGAAGTACCTGGTGCAGAGTTACTTAAGGCCATTCAGGAACGAATCGGTAATGCCGCCATTGTCGCCGAAGATTTAGGCGTTATTACGCCTGAAGTGACACAGTTACGAGAGCAGTTTGAATTACCTGGTATGTCGGTTTTGCAGTTTTCGTTTGATGGTTTTGAAGACAACCCACATAAACCTGAGAATATTACTGCCCACCGAATCGTCTATACTGGCACGCATGATAATGATACGACACTAGGCTGGTACAACAGCTTAGAAACACACCAGCAAGATTTTGTTTACGAACGACTTAAGCAAGAAAAGTCTGTCGCTATTTGCGATGCTATGATCAATGAGGCGATGCAGACGAAAGCAGCCATGGCCATTATTCCTCTTCAGGACTTTTTAGGACTGGACTCAGAAAGTCGTATGAATACACCAGGTGTAGTCGATGATAACTGGCGTTGGCGTTTTGACTGGCGGGATTTACCAGAAAACCTTAGCGACAAAATTTCACAAATGATCCAAGCACATCAACGACATGGAGAAGCATTGATTTGAACCCGGCAATGATCGCACTGCAACAAGGCGAGCTACATGACCCATTTTTGGTATTAGGCTATCAAACGTCTACCGATGGAAAACCGTTAGTGCGCGAGTATCTGCCGCAGGCTGAACAGGTTCTGTTCAATGGCGAAACAGCAATGTCGAGGTTGCATGGGACTGATTTTTTTGAATTACCCCTGAGCGACTCACACACCGTCGGAAGTCACTATTCCCTAAAATGGCAAGAAAAAGGCAGTCAGCAATGGGTCGATGTCACATCCCCTTATTCTTTCTTGCCACAAGTTGGTGAATTGGACCTGCATCTTTTCAGCGAAGGCCGCCACCATCATGCTTATCAATTTATGGGGGCTCACCAAAAAACTATTGATGACGTCGAAGGCTGCTTATTTACGCTTTGGGCGCCCAATATTAAACGCGTTAGCGTGGTCGGCGATTTCAATGGCTGGAACGGTTTACGCAACCAAATGCGAGCAACCGGCAGTTCCGGTATCTGGGAGCTATTCATTCCAGGCTTACAAGCCGGGGACTACTACAAATTTGAATTGCTGACTCAGAATAACCAACTTCTCCTTAAAACCGACCCTTACGCAAGACAAATGGCGATGCGGCCTGAAACCGCCTCCAAAATCGTCAGCAAAAATAGCTATCAGTGGCAAGATACAGCATGGCTGAAAAACAGGGAGGAGTTTGACTGGCAGCATCAGCCTATCAGTATTTATGAATTACATGCAGGTTCCTGGAGACGTCCCGGAAACGAGCAATTCTATAATTGGCAGGAACTTGGCGATCAGCTAATCCCTTATGTGAGCCAACTCGGCTATACCCATATAGAGCTAATGCCGATTGCCGAGCACCCGTTGGATCAATCCTGGGGCTATCAGGTGTCAGGCTTTTATTCCCCAAGTTCCCGCTATGGCTCACCTGATCAGCTACGTGAGTTTATTGATCGCTGCCATCAAAATAATATTGGCGTTATACTGGATTGGGTGCCGGCTCACTTTCCAAAAGACAGTTTTGCATTAGCTCGATTTAACGGCAATGCACTATACGAACATGAAGACAGTCGCAAGGGTGAACATAAAGAATGGGGCACCCTCATTTTTAATTATGGGCTAAATGAAGTTCGCAACTTTTTGTTAGCCAATGCGTTGTACTGGATAGAAGAATTCCACATCGACGGGCTACGTGTTGATGCCGTTGCCTCAATGCTTTATCTCGATTATTCACGCGAGTCAGGCGAATGGTTACCAAACGAGTTAGGCGGCAGGGAAAATCTTGAAGCCGTGAGCTTTTTGCAAGAAATGAATCATATAGTTCACACCTCATTACCTGGCGTCATAACCATGGCCGAAGAGTCAACCACATGGCCCATGGTCACTAAGCCATCTGATATGGGTGGTTTAGGCTTTTCAATGAAGTGGAATATGGGTTGGATGAACGACAATCTTGATTATATAAAAGAAGATCCGGTTCATCGAAAGTATCATCATAACAAACTAACCTTCAGCCAGATCTACTCTTATTCTGAAAACTTTGTACTGCCGCTATCGCACGATGAAGTAGTACATGGCAAACGTAGTCTTTATGAAAAAATGCCGGGTGATCACTGGCAAAAGCTAGCAAATCAGCGTTTATTTTATGCGTGGCAATATGCCCATCCCGGTAAAAAACTGATGTTCATGGGTGGTGAAATCGCTCAACCCGAAGAATGGAATGAAATGGCTCAGCTAAACTGGCAGCTGGCAGCAGAAACTGATCGTCAGGCGATGGGCTTACTGATTAGTGATTTAAACCAGCTATATAAAAATGAATCAGCCCTTCACGATCTCGATTTTGCACAAGACGGATTCCGCTGGATTGACTGCAATGATTCTGATCAATCGGTGCTAGCGCTGCTACGTTATGACCGTGAAGGAAACCATGTTATTGGGCTATTCAATTTTACCCCGGTGCCGCGTCATCACTACCGTATCGGCGTTCCTGAGTACAGCAACTACCAGGAAATTCTAAACACGGACTCAAGGTACTACTGCGGCAGCAACTGCGGTAACAATGAAATTATTCAAGTTCAAGACACGCCCTGGATGAATCTGCAGCAATCCATCGAGTTAACCTTGCCACCATTAGCAGCGCTGTACCTTAAGGTGGTAGCCAAATGAACGTACTTTTCGCCAGTAGTGAAGTTTGGCCACTGATAAAAACCGGTGGCCTTGGAGATGTCGCTTACAGCTTACCCAAAGCACTTCATGGCCTAGGGCAAGATGTTAAAACAATACTACCAGCCTATCGAGACGTGCTAAAAAAGTGCACTGACCTAAAAATTATTGGCTGGATGGATTCACCGTTTGGTTATCACACACCAGCAATCCGTTTGCTTGAAGCACATCACCAACAGTTCGAAAACCCCGTGTGGTTAATTGACTGCCAAGCCTTATTTGACCGACCAGGCACACCCTATTCTAATGATGATGGGCAGGATTGGTTTGACAACGCTGAGCGCTTTACACAGTTTTCTTGGGCTGTTGCCCAAATAGCGAACGGTCTGGTGGTTGAGAATTGGAAAGCAGACGTGGTGCATGCTAATGACTGGCAATGCGGGTTAATTCCTGCCTTTCTGGATACCTTTCATGACCGACCAAAACGTATATTTACCATTCACAACCTAGCATTTGGTGGCCACTTCACTTTACAACAGTTCAAGTCATTAAAATTACCAGATGCCTGGTGGTCGTCAGAAGGGGTTGAGTTTTATGGTGGTTTTTCGATGCTCAAAGCGGGCTTGATGTATTCAGATGCCATCACGACAGTCAGCCCAACTTATGCCAAAGAAATCTGCACACCGGCCTTTGGCTACGGTATGGACGGTATATTGAGTTCACGAAATTATAAGCTCACTGGAATTCTAAACGGTATTGATGAAAAAATTTGGGATCCATCAAGTGATAGCTACTTACCGTATCATTATACGAAACAAGCTATACTGCCAGGCAAACGAAACAACAAACACGCCCTGCTTTCAGAGCACTTGGATACAGTGAGTGAAGCAATGCTCAACGCACCTTTGTTTGGCATGGTGACAAGACTTACCGAACAAAAAGGGGTGGATATTATTACTCAGGCTATACCCGTTCTATTGAAGCAAAGCGATGCGAACTTTGTCTTAATGGGCTCTGGCAATGCTTACTTTGAACGTGTTGTTCAGGATTTGCGTGATCGGTATCCACAACGAGTTTTCTGTTATATCGGTTACTCAGAAAAAATGGCGCATCTGGTAGAAGCCGGTAGTGATATCTTCTTGATGCCATCACGCTACGAGCCATGTGGTTTAAATCAAATGTATAGCCTGCGCTATGGGACACTCCCTATTGTAACCAACACCGGTGGTCTTGCCGACACCGTTATCGACGCATCAGAGCAGAACATTAAAAATGGTCAAGCCAATGGGTTTATGATGAATTCATCTGACACTAATGCTTTGCTCTCTACAATGCAGCGCGCAGTCAATTTGTATGAAGATAAGCCAACTTGGCTTTCACTGCAAAAGACGGCTATGGATGGTGACTTCAGTTGGCAAGTAAGTGCTGAAAAATATCTAGCTTTATATCAATAACAAAAATCACCTGTGTGGATGATGCCTTAAAGCACAATGCGCACAGGTCAGGGGTAAATAAATGAGTAACACTGATCACTTCAAACCACATCGGCCACTTATGAACAAACTGTCTCTTAACAGCAAAGCGATTGAAGCAAGCTTTAATCACTACCTCACCTATTTTCTGGGACGAAGTACCGAAACGACGCCTACATACGCCTACAATGCGCTTAGTTTAACCCTACGCGACCGGATCATGGCTGACTGGCGCAATACGAGTCTGGCACAAAAAAAGCCGGGAGTGCGCCGCGCGTATTACGTTTCACTCGAATTTTTAATCGGACGTGCCTTGGGTAACCATCTGCTTAATCTTGATATTAAAGATCCGACTCGTGAAGCATTGGAGTCAATGGCATTTAAACTTGAAGACGTTGAGCAAGCAGAGCATGACGCAGGTTTAGGTAATGGCGGACTTGGTAGATTGGCTGCCTGCTTTCTAGACAGTTGCGCCACGTTGCAATTACCCGTTACAGGTTATGGCATTCGTTATCAGTACGGTATGTTTCGGCAAGAAATAGTTAATGGATTTCAGGACGAAGAGCCGGATCAGTGGCTACGCGATGGAAATCCTTGGGAAATCGTCCGACCGGAGTATTCGGTACGAATTAAGTTTGGTGGACATACTCAGTACAGAACGACAGATAGCGGTCGCTTGGTAGCCAATTGGATCAACACCCATGATGTTGTTGCCATTCCATATGATATGCCGGTCACGGGCTTTCAAAATGAAACAGTAAACACGCTACGTTTGTGGAAAGCGACTGCAACTGATGAATTCAATCTAGATGAATTCAATGCCGGCAGCTACTCTGACTCTGTGGGCGCGAAGAACAGTGCTGAAAATATTTCAATGGTGTTATATCCCAACGATACGACGGAAAGTGGCAAAGAATTACGCCTGAAACAGCAGTACTTCTTAGCCTCAGCAAGTATTCAGGATGTAATCCGCCAGTGGGAAAAGCGATACGATGGCGAACCCGACTACAGCCAATTTGCAACTGAAAATGTGTTTCAAATGAATGATACGCATCCGACAATTTCGGTTGCCGAGCTTATGCGAATCTTACTGGATGACAAGCTATTAGAATGGGATGAAGCTTGGGAGATTGTCACCAATTCTCTAGCTTATACCAACCATACACTACTACCAGAAGCTTTGGAAAAGTGGTCGGTGAGTATGTTTGAACGTTTGCTACCACGGCTACTTGAGATCATTTATGAAATCAACAGCCGCTTCATGCGAGTGGTTGCGGAGCGTTGGCCTGGTGATACCCGACGCCAATCGGCAATGTCGATTATAGAAGAAGGCCACGAAAAGCACGTTCGTATGGCTAACTTAGCTATTGTTGGTAGTTTCTCAATTAACGGCGTTGCAGCTTTGCACTCTGAGCTGCTACAAAAAGGTTTATTCAGAGATTTCTATGAGTTATGGCCTGAGAAGTTTAACAATAAAACCAATGGCGTAACGCCGCGTCGCTGGGTAGCTCATGCCAACCCACTCATGACCGAACTTATCAGCAGTAAAATCGGTAAAGACTGGGTACAAAACCTGCAACAGATTGGCAATTTGAAACCGTTCGCTTCTGATGATCAACAGGCGTTCCAACAAACCTGGAAAGCAGTTAAACAAGCCAATAAAGCTCGGTTGGCTATGCTGGTCAAAGAAAGCTGTGGCGTTGAATTTAACATCAATGCCATGTTTGATGTGCAGGTCAAACGCATTCATGAATACAAGCGCCAACTCCTAAATGTGTTACATGTGATTCATCTTTATCAACAAATCAAGCAAGGCAATACAGAAAACTGGAGCTCGCGCTGCGTCCTTATTGGTGGCAAGGCTGCACCAGGTTATGTTATTGCCAAAGACATTATCAAACTTATCAACAACGTTGCTGCGATTGTAAATAATGACTCTGATGTTGGTGATAAGCTTAAACTCGCCTTCTTACCAAATTACAATGTTTCATCAATGGAAGTGATTGCACCAGGAGCTGACTTATCCGAGCAGATCTCTACGGCTGGTAAAGAAGCTTCCGGAACCGGCAACATGAAGTTCATGATGAATGGTGCAATTACGATCGGAACTTATGATGGTGCAAACATAGAGATTCTGGATGCGGTGGGTGAAGACAACTTCTTCCTGTTTGGCCTGAGAGAAAATGAAGTTGAAGCGCTAAAGTCTGGTTATCAGCCTGACCATTATGTTAAGCAGGATAGCGATCTGGAAGCGGTGCTTAACCTACTCAGATCTGGCCACTTTAACTCAAATGAGCCGGGCATTTTTGACAACATCATTAATACCATTATGAATCCGCATGACCCTTGGATGACGCTGGCAGACTTCAGAAGCTATGTCGATACTCAGCAGGCGGTTTCGGATGCTTGGCAAGATGAAGCGAAATGGGCCCGCATGAGTATTATGAATACGGCTTGTAGTGGATTCTTTTCTACGGATCGCACGATGGAAGAATATAATCGGGATATTTGGAAGTTGCAGTCGGTTAGTTGATTGGGCCGGCAAGGTGTGGGTGTATTAATTCACTCACCCAGCTTCGCTGGAATGATTCGTTGAATCAATACACCCGTACCTTGCCTCTACTCACATTTTGGCTTTAATCGTTTCGATTGCTTTCGTAATTCTCTGCAGAGTATGTTCTTTACCCACTAAGTTCAGGGTAATGTCTAAGCCTGGCGACATTGGCGTTCCGGCAACGGCTAGTCTTAGCGGTGGTCCAACTTTTCCTAGTTTTAGATCTAACTCTTCACAGGTGCTATTGATGGCCGCCTGAATGTTTTCTGGATTCCAGCTAGTTAATGCATCAAGTTTGTTATGCAATGCTTGGAGAATGTCGTCTACGCCAGACTTGAATTGCTTGTTCATTGCCTTTTCGTCGTACGAGTCGAAATCCTCATAGAAGTAACGACTGGTTGCTACCAGGTCAACTAAACCTTTAGCACGGTCACGCTGGGCGTCGATAACGTCATTGATTGCTGGGCCATTGCTGATATCCAGCGCTTGATTTTCAAGGTGCCACTGTAGATGCCCTGCAATCACATCTCCGGGTAATGACTTGAGGTATTGTTGGTTCATCCAATTAAGCTTTTCAGTATTGAATGCTGAGGCAGCGCTGTGAATGTTCTCTAGTTCAAATAACTCTAACATTTCTTCACGAGAAAAAACTTCCTGATCGCCATGTGACCATCCCAGCCGAATCAGATAATTCAATACCGCTTCTGGTAAATAGCCTTCATCACGATATTGCATAACACCCACGGCACCGTGACGTTTGGACAGGCGCTTACCGTCATCACCCAGAATCATAGGAACGTGAGCGAAGGCAGGGACTTCAGCGCCTAGAGCACGCATGATGTTGATTTGTCTCGGCGTGTTGTTGATATGATCGTCACCACGGATCACATGCGTCATACCCATATCAATATCATCAACAACTACGGTCAGATTATAGGTCGGTGTTCCATCCGAGCGAGCGATGATCAGATCATCAAGCTCGCGATTATTAATAACGATGTCGCCTTTAACCAGATCTTTTATAACGACATCACCCTCGACTGGATTCTTAAACCGGATCACTGGCTGAACATCATCGGGGACTTCGGTTCGCGTTCGGCAGCGTCCATCATAGCGCGGCTTTTGCTTGTTAGCTCGCTGCTTTTCACGCATTTCATCTAGTTCTTCGCGAGAGCAATAGCAATGATAAGCATCGCCACTGTCCATAAGCTGTTGAATTACTTCGGCATAACGATCGAAACGCTGTGTTTGAAATACCGGCCCCTCGTCATACTCTAAGCCCAACCACTCCATTCCTTCCAGAATAGCCTCAACAGAATCCTCAGTGGATCGTTCACGGTCAGTGTCCTCAACCCGCAGCGCGAATACGCCGCCTTTTTTCCGAGCGTACAGCCAGCTATACAAAGCCGTTCTGGCGCCGCCTATATGAAGGTATCCAGTGGGACTTGGGGCAAAGCGAGTTTTAACAGTCATAATGCAAATCTGTAGTGGAATTAAGGGTTGGAGGGTAGCATCTTGCAAGCTTTAGCAAAAGCTGGTGCACAATAAATATAGAGCGACCAAAAAGCTACATGACGACCATAAAGGCTTTTTAATTGCGCCTAAACTATATTCTTTAATAGAGTGTGTACTACACTAGCTACTATTATTTCGACAAGGAAGTCACAGTGAAAAACTTACTCTGCAAACTCGCAACTATCTTACTGCTATGTTCAGCTAATTACAGCATAGCCAACGAGGCTGAAGAGCATCGAATTAATCCTGCTAATGTCCTTGGTGTGGTCATCGGAGATTGGAATAATGATGGCGGGATGGATCGTGCAATCCTCGTTGCCCCAGAGAATGAAGACCACGATGTCGGTCTGTATATTTACCTGCATGATGATGCCAACGGTTCACAGCTAGAAATCTTCAAACCTAATTTGGTGTGGTCTGGGGCAATGTGGGGGAGTACTCCCTCACTAGGTGTAAACTCATCGGGCTCTTTGCAAGTACTTAGCCAAAACCAAGCCATTGGCCGACATCGCTGGTTGCAAAAACTTACCATTGCTTATCGCAATGGTCATTTCCTTGTGGCTGGCTATACCTACGAATCTTATGACACACTCGATCTAAATTCAGGATTGAGTTGCGACGTGAATCTTTTGACAGGGAAAGGTGTTAAAAACAAAAAAGCGTTTAAAACTAATCAAATTAATATAAAACTGGCTGATTGGTCTGAACATGCTTCGCCGGAAGAATGCCGGGAAGATTAGCAGCATGAGAAAATAACCGCTGTTCAAGCGGTTATTTTTTGTTACACAAGCTAACTAGGGTTTATAGTTAGAAATTAACTGTTTTGTGATTTAGAGATCTCTTTTACCTTAGCCATAGTCGCATTCTTGACCATGATGGTATCAAGAATATGCGCAAATAAAGCAGAACGACGCGCCTGTGGGCGTTCGACTTTTTCCATGACATAATCTTGTGTTGCAGCTAACAGATCTTCCTTCGTTAGCTCTTTGGTAAGCTGTTGGCTTGTGTCTTTCTTTAGTATCTGTTCATTATCAGCAAAAGCTGCCTGGCTGAACATCAGGGATGTGAATATTGCCAATAAAGCAATTGTTTTTTTGTTCATAGTGTGACACTCATTTTGTTATTAGGGGCATGTCGGTAAATCGGGGGTTCGACATGTTTTATTCAGAGTACCCCTACAGTATAAAGGTACTCTGAAAGGTTTTGCTTAAAAACCTGACAGGTGGCTAAGCGATCATAACCTTGCCTGCAGTTTCTTTGCATCCTGATGACCAGCAGCAACCGCTTCTTTGATCCAGAACTTTGCATCACCCTCTTGATTTTTCTTATCTAATAAAATCAGTGCTAGTTGATATTGTGCATCTGGCTGGCCCTGTTTCGCAGCACGTAAATACCACTGTTCAGCCTTTACCATATCAATTCTGATTTTACCTTCATAGCCCGTTTGATATAACTGGCCAAGTAACAACTGAGAGTTTTTCAGACCTGCCGCTGCCGCACGCGTAATTAAATTAAGTGCCTTATTCGCATTAGCGGCAACTTGCTCACCCAGCAAATACTTAATGCCCAGGTTCTGTTGGGCATTAGCATTTCCAAGATCAGCTGCCGTGGTATACCAACGAATCGCTGTTTGATCATTAGCCGGAATACCATCACCTCTTTCGTGCATCAATGCAAGATTGAAATGAGCACCAGGGACATTCTTCTTTGCTGCCTGAGTAAACCAATGCAGGGCTGCCTTCGCATCTCTGGCGACATTTTGGCCTCTGAGATACTGCATACCCAGTTGGAACTGTGCTTTTTCATGGCCACGAGTCGCGGCCCGATTAAACCAATGAACTGCCTGTGCAGGATTACTAGAAACGTTCGCTGAGCGAGTGTTCATCATAGTACCCAAAACAAATTGGGCTTCAATATCCCCCCTGTTTGCCACTACCTGCATTAGCTGACGGGCGCGCGTTAAGTCATCAAACGGCGCTTCTTCACCGCTGAATAATAACGCTAAATTGAAATGCGCATCGCGATGACCGTGTTTAATAGCTAGCTCGTAATAATGTTTAGCTCGCTGATAATCTTTTTTAACTCCCAAACCAGCTTCATGCAAAGCCGCCAGTTCATAAGACGCTTGTGGGTGGCCTTGTGATGCTGCTTTATCGAGCCAGCCAATTCCTTGAGAAATTTTGTTCTGTTTAATTAACTCACGGCCTTTGGCAAATAATTGCTCAGCTGCCTGACTTGGTTGGACAATGCCTGCTAGAGCGGGTGCCTCAGCAGTAGAAGTGATGGGAAAACTAGTCATTAAACCAAGCAACATTGCTTGAGTTAGACGTAGAGTAGAGTGTTTCATATCATAAACCCCAAAGTTATTTTTATTATGAAATAGTACAAATACTGTACATGCATTATAAGGAACTGTAAACAATAGGACAGCGCTGAACTTACTGATACACCTGTTTAAATCAGACTATTCGACAAACGGTTGGGGGATTTTATTTAAGACAGAAAGTTTAACGCGACTGTAAAACATCCCAAGAAACTTCAACCTCCCCTGCCTCAGCGGCAATAAAAGCCGAGTCACCGGTGATAGTTACAGATAAATCCATGGTTCTTTGAACCAAGATAGCTAGCGCCTCTACACTTTGCCATGGGAAACGATAAACCGAAGCATTCAAGCGGCTAAACTTAGCCTCGCCCTGTGACCACCAAACATCAGATTTACTATTGAAGCTGTAAACTTTGACGGCACGTGACTGATTACAAGCTTTCTTGATGCGTTCGGGTGTGGGCTCACCGACATCAACCCAAAGTTGGGTTTGCTCGTCCATGGTGCGCACCCAAAGATCAGGTACTTCCACTTCATCCAGACCCTTAGTCAACTCAAGATTTTCTTGTGCATTAATACAATAAGCAAGTACCCGAACCATCATTCTCTCGAGGGTTTCTGATGGATGTTGAGCAATGGTTAAACTGATGGAATCGTAATAATCCCGCTCCAAGTCAGAAAGTGAGATTCTTGCTTTATAGATAGTTGGTTTGATGGCCACAGTAATCCTTTTTATAGGTTTGGCAAACTCTTGCTCAGCACAAAATATGCTCAGTGTTTGCCGTGGCGTAGAATATCAGAGGCTTTTAGATTGTCCTAGCAAACAGAAAAATGGTTGGATATTCAGCGACTATAAGCACAGTAACTCAACTAGAAATCGGCATTATATCGGCGGTGCTTTTCTTCAACCGAACAACCATGCAGCACGGCAATCTTCTGCCAAATCTTTCGAGCAAGGTCGTTAGTCAGGTTTTCGACATCATTGACAGCATCATAAACAATCGGATCTTCGTGGTTCTGCGCATAGAACGCTGCCAGCTTCCCGATAATCGCTAACAGTTCGCTACAATAGTTGAGGTACCTAACCAGCTCAAACCAATCCATTGGGCGCTTGGGGGAAGACAAAGTACTTTCAGCTTTATCCAGAAAATAGCTGGGATCTTTAGTCAATTGGTGCATGTCCACCACATGAGCAATTGCTCGCAACTCATGTATGGCTTCCAAGGCCCTGATGCGTTTAAACCGTTGCTCCAATGTGGCTAGAAAGATCAAGACTAACCCGAGAAGAAAAAGCCCACTCAAAACAGCTTCTACGGCTTGAATATATTCGCCACCTTTAGCCTCAGCACTGGTGAATATGTTTAAAATTGGCTGATAGGTGAAATACAAAATTACAGCGATTATAAACAACACTGCCACTGCACATAAGGCGCGTAACCACCAATTGGGGCGGGCAATCCACTCCGCACGCTCTTTGAGATTTTCCAGAATGGTATTTAACTCGGCGGACACATCACCCAAATTAGCTTCGGGAAAACGCTCCCTGATTCTGCTCGTCAAACGTTGATTGGTCTTTTTGATGCTACGCACATCTAACTTACGATACGACCAGCTTCCTTGCTTAGTTTCCAATGCACCACTCCTGTGATTATCAAATCAAGACTCTAGGCTTAGTCTAGTACTCACCATCCAAATATACCCATTTTCCATTTTCACGAATGAAACGGCTGACTTCATGGAGTTGCTGCTCTTTGCCTTCAGCATTGAACCGGGCAATGAATTCTACAACGCCTTCAGAGTCGAATAGTGTGCCCTGCTCTGTTCGAACTATGGTTAAGCCGAGCCATTCGTTTGATTGATTTTGCTTGAGAGATTTTTTACTTGGGCGGGTGGTTTTAGACCAGCTTTTGTAGATGTACTTATCGTTGTTCAGGACGAACGCACTGTATCGTGAGCGCATAAGGGCTTCGGCGGTTGGAGCTGCCTGGCCATTGTGATACGACTCGCAGCAGTTGGGGTATGGTTTATTGGATTGGCAGGGGCATTGCATAATATTCAGCGCTTAATAAAAGTGTTCGCAAGCTAGATAAAGGCACAATGTGTGAGAAATGAATGTATCTAGCGACGTGCAACCAGTATAAATTAGAAGACGCATAGGTTATGATTTTTATTTTGGCTCAAATATGTTTTTGCTGATCATCGTACTATCATTTGCCGCGTCTGCATTAGTTAGGGCGTGGATGAAACACACTTATAGCAAATGGAGTCAGATACCAAATCACGCTGGCGTAGACGGCTTCACTGCTGCACGCAAAATTCTAGACGCCAATGGCCTGCAAAAAG
>CALAJG010000187.1 GCA_937923375.1 uncultured Leucothrix sp. | reverse complement strand
ATTGACGTGAAGATTCTCAACCACAATGAGCCCATCTTTGTATCAGGCTTAGGTCAGGCCCCCTTTCATGCCTTTATCGAGCAATACCGTGGCAACTCGATCAATAGCGCAATCACCATTGGCTCCAGCTACGGCAAGAATAATACCAGCGGCGGACTGATTTATTTTGACGGTGTCACCAAAGCAACCGCCTCGGTACGTATCGCGCATGAAAGCATCATGGCGTCAGCCAGAGAGGTCGCCAAAAACCTATTGGATGGCATGTCCACGGTTCAGGAAAAAGTAACCCTCAAGCCTGACGAGGAAATTGAGTTCACTTGGGATGAGCTGGTAGGAAAAGGCCTCGCCAAGCATGTGACCACTACCCACGGTGAGATTCGGGCGAAATTCGCCGATACCAAATGGCGCTCAGATGATCCCTTCCCCAATGCCTCTGATGATGAGCTATTCGTTGATTTATGGATTATTGACGTCACACATCCCCATGTCGCACGCTCTGTCATGAGTAACCGCATGTTTCGCGATTGGCAGGGATTTAAGAAAATCGCTCCTGAAGACGAGACCATTTTATTCATTGAGCAAGGCTACCATGGTCTGGTCGACGAGGAGTTTGTGCGTAACACTACGCCGCCATTGCTGTCTGCTAAACAGGACAAATTTCCCCTGTCTATTAGCGATGCTGATCTGCTTATTGATCTGAAAAAAGGGGTGCCTGATGAAGGAACTGCCATGGTCATTCGCATTGACCGACGCCAAGGTTTTAGCCCGGTTAGAGAATGGGATATTACACTGGCAGCCACTCGCAAACGGGGAATCCTGCAGCCAGAAGTTGGTCAAGTCGATCTGAATTGGAAGTATCAAGCGGATAAGCAATTTTTTGACATTGAGAAAGCAGTCGAGCCACCTACGCCGTTTGAAGCAGCTATCTTCAGTCGCATGACTGACCTGATTATTCTGGCGGGTATGCTAACCCTTGTCTGCATTGTTGTTCTCTTCAATCGTAAATTTGTTCGCATGAAGTCATGGCCTTACCAACGTGCCTTCTTATTGATGCTGGTACTAGGGTTCATCGGCTGGTGGGGACAAGGTCAACTGTCTATTGTTACGCCATTGGCAACCTTGGTTTCTGCGGTTAACGGCAAGCCTTTAGATTTCTTGTTATATGATCCTTTTTCTTTACTAATTTGGTTGGTCGTGATCGTCAGTTTCTTTTTGGTTGGACGTGCGTTATTTTGCGGTTGGCTTTGCCCATTTGGTGCGCTGCAAGAACTAGTCGCTAAAATTGCCAAGGTGCTCTCTATTCCTCAACTTAAAATCACCGACAAATTGGATGGTCGATTAAAGTCGTTAAAATACATTACTTTAGTTCTACTCATCGGTGTCGCCTTCTTCCTACCAAGTTATTTGGACAAAGCCGTGGAGGTCGAACCGTTTAAAACGGCGATCTCAGTATTCTTTATTCGCGAGTGGTATTTCGCAGCCTACGCGGTGTTCTGCGTGCTGATCTCTATGCTCGTCTTCAAAGGCTATTGTCGCTATCTATGCCCATTAGGTGCTTTCATGGCCATTGGTGGTTTCTTACGACTCGGCAAGTGGATCAAACGACGCGAAGACTGCGGTTCACCCTGCCAGCTGTGCAAAGTTCGCTGTGAATATCAGGCGATCAAACCATCAGGGAAAATAACCTATTCTGAGTGCTTTGGCTGTCTGGACTGTGTCGACATTTACGAAGATAAAACCAAATGCGTTCCGCTAGTCCTCAAAGAAAAAGGCAGACGTCCAAGATCAAAACAGGCACAAGATGGAACGCAAACACTTCATTTTAAACCGCAGTTAGAGGGATGACCTGATGTGCTCGCCTGTTAATTTAACGATACGTTTTTTTCTTATGGCTTTTGTAAGCATCCTTGTGTTGCTGTTAGTCGGCCCTGTGTTTGCCCAGGACTACTCAATTACCTTAAGGGGTAATAATGACGAAGCGTTAAAGATTGGAGTATTAACGACCAAAGCTTCTGAAAAAGACTCTGTAAATACAGCGGATAAGGCAATTCTCACCTATGAAATCAAATGGGATACGGCCGAGTTTGAAGATCACTTCTTAAGCATGCGTCCCTTTAAATGTCTTCCTGCTGGTGAAAAACTGTGGTGCTACACGCCCTATCCTTATGAAATCAAGCGCCAGATAAGCAAACATGATATGACTGACCTTGAATATGATTTAATTTTTGTCTGGAAGCCCAAAGGTGAATACGGCATCAATTTATGGAACGGTGTTTACTACAAACTTGAACCCAATAATGAGGGCTGGAAGGGAACGATGCAGGAGTACGATTTAAATATTCTTGGGATCCCCCCAGAAGCGGGAGAGCTACGCCCTATTCTGGAAAAAGACCTGCATGAGGCAAGTACAGAGGATCACTTTCTGCCATTTATCGAAATCACAAAAATTAAGCCACAAAATAAAGTTAATTAACTAGTAGTCCTTATCTGTAACCTCAGAATCCATGGGCACCTGTTTGACTGCTAAGCATAGACACTCTATGCTAGTCTCAAAACAACAAAAATTCGGGTTTTAGCTTGATTGCTCGGTCTATTTTTTACATCATGCATTCACGACCTTGCCAATAGGTTTGCTTCAAGTTATCGCCAGAAGAACTAATCATACTAGAACCACCAAGGAGATCATCAAATGCAGAAATCACTTCACCTGGATGCGGACAAGTGCACCGGCTGCTTACAATGTGAGATGGCCTGTTCATATGAACACGAGGGTATCTTCAACCCCGTTAAATCCAGCATCAAAGTTTTTAGTTTTCACGACGAAGGTCGTTTCGTTCCTTACACGTGTACTCAGTGTGATGAAGCTTGGTGTATGACGGCTTGCCC
>CALAJG010000186.1 GCA_937923375.1 uncultured Leucothrix sp. | reverse complement strand
CGAAGCAAAAAAATAATCAACAATGCAAACGGTGCCCACGCGATGATTTCGGGGTCTTTCTCCATGAAAGTCCCGTCCAGCAAAGGCTGCAAGTAGGCAGCAAACATAGGTTGAGTAAGAGCGTTTATCACTAGGCCAGATAAAGCTAGCAGGAGGTAGCGCCAGTGTTTCAGCGAGTAACGGGCAAGACGCTTATATATTTCAGCCCCACCCTTAGGTGAGGCTGTTGAACTAACTGTCGTTGATGACATCCTGTCCTTTTATGCTATTTTCTGGGTGCCTGCGCAGTCGCCATTGAGAAATTGGTAATTTGCAGTCGACCAGCAATATCCATCGCGGTCACCACTGATTGATAGTTTGCATTGGCGTCGGCGCTAATAACTAGATTAGGTAGCCCTGTTCTTTCATCAAGAGATTGACTCATTGCTCTGAATAAAGTCTCTGACTTACTGTTTAATACTTCTCTGCCGTCAATGTAGTAGTTGCCCTTACCATCGATTAACAGCTCCATCGTATTATTTTCAACAACGGCCACAGCGCTTTGCGTTTTAGGCAGATCGATTTTAATTTTGGCATTTCGATCAAAAGTGGTCGTTAACATGAAAAATATCAACAGCAAGAACACAACATCGATCAGGGGCGTTAGATTAACCTCAACTTCGTCAGGTACATGCTGGGAAAAATTCATGCCACACCGCCCACGCTAGTTTTTTTCATTTTAGCCGCTCTGACCGCTGCCATTGCTTTTTCTGAACCACTGCTTGCTGCTTGTGAATTTGAGGCTGTTTGAATCGTGCGCTTCTGTGAAGCTGACGTACCAACAACATCAACCAGTTTCATTGCAGACTTTTCCATCTCAATTGCTAAGGTAGAAATCTTACTTCTAAAATGGCGATGGAAAATAAGGGCGGGAACAGCCACAGAGATACCAGCGGCTGTGGTGATCAAAGCCTGCGATATGCCGCCAGCCAGCTCAGTTGGATTACCAACACCCTGACTGGTGATAACACTAAACACGCTTATCATGCCAACGACCGTCCCAAGCAGTCCTAACAAAGGTGCTATTGCTGCAATTGTTCCAAGCGTGGTCATATACCTATCCATTTCATGGATAACGTGTCGCCCAGTTTCTTCAATATTGGTTTTCATGACATGGCGAGGTTGATCGACACTTTCAAGACCAGCGGCCAGCACTCGACCCAGCGACGAGCCCTCACGAATTTGGGATATGTGTTGCGGTGTCATTTTGCCTGAAATAGCAAGCTTGTAAGCCATGTCTGCAACACCTTCAGGCACAACTTTCTTGGCACTGAGTTTCAGGAATAGCGCAATAATGATTGCCATGGCAACCACTGAACAAAGCACGATTGGAATGATTAAAATCCCACCTGCTGCAATATATTCAAACATATCCGGCCTTTTAATTTTTTTATAATAATAGCTTTTTTGGACTGGCAGGGAATCAAGACAATGATCCTTACACTGTAATTTCCCAGGTTAATCTCACAATATAATTATAGTGAAGTATACACCAAACCCCTGTCGCTATTAAAAGCTATAAATTATAAACCCAAGCTGAATATCCGCTAGCGTTCAAATACCGCAATCGATTCAACGTGAGCCGTGTGTGGAAACATATCCATCACACCCGCGCCAACCAAGCGATAGCCTTGCTTATTCACTAATTCATCCGCATCACGAGCAAGCGTCCCGGGGTGACAAGAGACGTAAACAATCCGACTAGCGTCGAGTTTACTAAATTTCTCAATAACCTCTTTGGCACCTGACCTCGGTGGATCGAGCAAAATACGATCATATTTTTGCTTCATCCAAGGCTCATCCTGTACTTCAGCAGTTAAGTCAAAAGCAAAGTAACTTGTATTACCAACGCCATTATCCAAAGCTGTTTGCTTAGCGCGTTGCACCATAACGTTATCGCCTTCAACACCAACCACTTCAGCGGCATTTTTGGCAATTGGCAAAGTGAAATTGCCTAAGCCACAAAACAGGTCCAACACTTTTTGCGACCCATCAAGTTCTAGCAACTCAACTGCACGTGGGACCATTTTACGATTAATGCTGCTGTTGACCTGAAAAAAGTCCTGCGGACCAAACGCGACCTTCGTATCAAACTCAGGGTGCTCATAGAACAATCCGGGGTTTTCCGGCCAGATACAGTGAACGGTGGTTGGACCTTTGGGTTGTAGATAAATTTGGAAGTCATGTGATTGACCAAACTCAACCAATAGCTGCTGGTCGCCATCACATAATGGCTCAAGGTGCCTAAACACCAGGGCTGTGGCCTCATCCCCGACAGCCACTTCAATCTGTGGGATAGACTCTTTTGCTTCCATTTGGATGATCAGCGTCTGGAAGTCGATTAGCTTTTCCCCAACCGAAGGGTGTAACACTTTGCATGCATCAATATCAGCTAAAAATCCACCCGAGCGCTCTCTGAAGCCAACTAAGACTTTGTTTTTCTTTCGAACATGACGAACGCCCAAGCGTGCTTTTCGCCGATAACCCCAAGGCTCCCCCGTCATAGGTTCAAAAACGGTTTGTGGAGTCACTTTACCGATATGTGTCAGCGCATCAAGCATCGCTTTTTGTTTGTGATGGATCTGATTTTCAACCGCCATGTGCTGCATACTGCAACCACCACAAATCTGAAAATGAGGGCAGCCCGGTTCAACGCGATCGTCTGACGCCTCAAGCACCTCCGACACGTAAGCTTCATCAAACTTACGATTTATCGATGTGTACTTAAACATCACTTTTTCGCCTGGCAGAGCCCCACCAACAAACACTGCTTTACCATCAATGTGGGTGACACCCTTGCCTTCCAGGCTCATTGACTCGATAACCGCTTCCACTGGTTCTTGTGGCGGTCGAGGCGCTCTACGTTTTCCCATCTTACGTCTCTGTTATAGCACTTAGAAAGTGGGGCAAGTTGCCCGGTGAGGAGTGCTGCTTAACCCCCAGCGACTTGCCATGCTGGCATGCGGGTCGGATGATACCTTACCCGCTTTAAGATTGCTCCATAACTCACGTAAATTAATGAACTTATTCTGGTTGGTTGGGTAGGCTGCAATACCACAAAACTTACTTAACTCCGCGTGTAAATGACCCGGGACCTGAGGATGGAAAATCGCTCTGGCTAGTAATTCTATTGAAACCTCATCACGCCTTAAAGCGCCGCCTGCATAAGCAATTTTTTCAACTTCATTAAAATACATTTTAAGGCGCTTATCACGTGAAGGTGTTGAAAAATAATCATACTCGGTGCGATTCATACACTGTCGACCACTAGCACGAATAGTGCGTAACTTATTCAACCCGTCATTGACATAATTAACCCGCTCTTTGGCAAAAGCGCATAGTCCATAGAGGACGCGAGTCGTTTTTTCCTGAAGTGGCTCAGGTCGGCGACGCAGTTTTTTAGCAATAACATCGGTAAAAGCAACATAGTTAAGCTTGACCTGCTGGGCAATTGTATATTGCTCAGGACTATAGCCCGGATGCTGCTGCATCGGCTTTTGAATATAGTTCGGCCACTTAAAACGACGATAGCCATCACGCATTTTTGCCTTATCCTGCGGGATAAAAAATGGGTAAGCGAACAAGCGAACCATATGTTTGGGTGAGGCTGGTGTTGTTGAGCTAACAATCGATGTAACACCCGTATCCGTGATACCTGTGATTATGTAGGAGTGCGCGCCGGGCTGTACGTAAAGATCGCCCGCCTTAATGTCTGCCAACGCCACCGGATAGGTATCCAAATGTAAACTGCGAGTGCCTACGCGATCCGCCACATACTGCATAAATTTCCTAACTCGGTTAACAGAGTTTTCTCGATCCCAATTCCCCATTGTATTCGAAAGAAGTTTGCCTTTTTGCATGATGTTGTTTATGGCAAATGGCAACTTATTTTCATAGGCAAAGGCCATACGCATAAAATAGATTGAGTCAGCACAGTCATGAGCCATCTTATAATAAACAGGACGCTTTGGGTTCATGAAGAAGTCGGTCGTCATATTTTCAGCGACCCATTCCTGATATTTAGTTTCCCAAGCAGCAGACCACTGATTTTTGGTCTCCCACACCACTGCGTGAGCAGATGAGCCTGCAGTCACCATTAGCACCATCAGGAGTCCCTGAAACCACGTTCTTGCCTTAAATTGAATACTCATATTATTGATCTATAATGATTTAAGTTTACTGTTGGTCTGTAAGTGTTTGACTAAGTTCAGCACTAAGGCGCTCTACAGACATGATTATATTATTTAATAAAAGTCGCTCATTACGCACCGCAATGTCGGACTCAAACTCAGTTTCGTAACGCCGAAACCACTGTTTTCTACTCCACCTATCTAACAAAGCCAGCCACTCGTTGTCGAGCATTTCATTTTTTATCCTTGCCTCGCCTTTCAGTTCCAGCTCTGGCTCTCCTACCCTTTTTACAGCAGTCCCACCCAGTGACAACTGACTGGAAACGCCCTCGTTGTTAGTTACTAAAACATTAGCAGCTAGTTGACTACGCTCAGCGATCAACAATGGTTTCAAGGGTTTATCTAATTGTGACTGCTGAATGCGGTCGGCATCAAGGAACAAGGAGCGCAAAAAGTCTTGCTGTTCGGGAGTTTCCATATCCTCCATTGCCCATTCGGCTTGCTGCAACAAACTAAAAACCTCGGATTGATTATTCAAGTATTGCCAAAAACCGCTGAGCAAAAACTCTCTGAGCTGCAGGCTTATATTCGTTTGAAGATAACCAGGCTTCTCCTCTTCCAGTTTGTTAGCAGCATCTGAATGATCCTCATTAGAGACTTTGATCTGCCAATCACTGCTTAATGTATCATTATTAACCCAGATTGAGCCATGACTCTGTAAATTAAACGGTATTTTTTTCGACTGCTCGGTAAATACTAACTCTCCATTATGTAGGTCGATGCTAAATTTCATCGGGCGCAGGTTATTCGAATCCACAAGATCAGCTTGTCCAGAACTCTCTGATACCAATCGTAGATCTGAAAAATCCAACGCTAGACGACTTCCACGATAGTTAATCCCGGACACGTCCATTTGAAATTGATGCTTGGCGCTGGAAAAATCGATGTTACCTTGAACCGACAAAGCATCAGAGGCCCATTTGCCCAATGTACTGCCCTCATCATCAACTCTTAGATGGATATTCCCAAAGAAACTAACCCCAATGCTCGCCAGTGGCTTTTGATTAGAAAATAAGCTATCCAGACCCATGAGTGCATCCTCGGTAGCATCTGGATCATTTTTTTTCACAGATAATTCCCAGCGGGCAACTCCTAGCTGAACACCATGACGGTTTATGAAGAGTGGCCCATTAATCCGACGTAGAAAAATAGTTGTATTTTCAATCGTTTCATCGATTAGTGCCGAGGTAGGTATAATTTTTATTTTGGCTAGAGCACCGTGTAAGTTTTCCTGAAAACCCATCACTTCCAGCTCAACAAAATCTTTTGCTCTTCCACTATCAAACGCTTCAAGCACAATGTCGAACTGATCTCGTGAAGCCTTTACCATCAGCCAACTAGCGCATGTCCAGACGGCAAGCAAACCTAGTAAGAGGAATGATAGTGGCGAGAGACGGGAAGTCATTGTTTTAGCAACTGCCTCGGACGTAAACCAAACAGCAATATTGTCGCCAGATAAGTCAACATCGCGGCAAGCACCAAGCCACCCAATGCTGTCACTTTCAGCCAGATACCAGAAGCTTGCCACCATATCTCCCCAGGGTTTAGCAACCAGATAGCAGTTGCCATAACCAGGGAAGCCATGATGATTTTGATTAGATAACCAGGCCAACCACTGGAGCCTGTAATCAATCCTAGCTTAGTGAGCCCAATAAATAACAGTGTAGCGTTAACAAAACCAGAGATAGCGGTAGAGAGAGCCAATCCTGCATGTGGTCCGATGTAGCCCAATTTGTACCAAGGAAGAACGATTAGAAAATTGCAAACGATATTGGCGGCTATGGCTATCAAACCTATTTTGACCGGCGTGCGCGTATCTTGTCTTGAATAAAAACCTGGCGCCAAAACTTTGACCATAATGAACGCGGGCAAACCTAATGCATAGGTCATCAAACTAAGGCTCGCCATTTCAACATCATGCCACCCGTTTACCCCATTATCGATAACCGTCGCTAAAATCGGCACTGCAAGCACTATTAAACCAATGGTTGCCGGGATGGATACTAAAACTGACAGCCGCATGGCCCAATCCAGTGTCTTACCAAAATCCCCTCCGTTTGCATTAGCATGATCACCCGACAGTTTTGGTAAAATCACCGTGCCGATGGCAACGCCAATCAGTGCTAAAGGAAACTCCACAAAACGATCCGAGAAATACAGCCAGCTGATACTGCCGGAGGCAAGAAGCGAAGCAATCATAGTATTGATTGTAATATTTAGCTGTGCTGCAGAGGAGCCAATTAGCG
The DNA here is from genome assembly GCA_937923375.1 of uncultured Leucothrix sp. Classification (GTDB taxonomy): domain Bacteria; phylum Pseudomonadota; class Gammaproteobacteria; order Thiotrichales; family Thiotrichaceae; genus Leucothrix. The sequence continues at coordinate 4,554 of CALAJG010000186.1, read as the reverse complement.
CAGGTGCCATCAGTTTGAGAATGCGACTGACACCTTCATGCCCTTTTTTAAAACTAAAGCGTGGTACAAGACCCAAGCGCTGCAAGTAAGGCAGTTGAAATAATCCTTGTGCTAATCCACCAAGGAATACTCCCCACGCCAGAGCTTCGACAGGCTGCTCAAAATGGGGCGACCACCAGATTGCAGCTGAAATCATTACCACATTTAGTAAAACAGGGGTGAAAGCAGGGACCGCAAAGTTCCCAAAGGTGTTTAAAATGCTGCTGAAAAATGCCGCCAATGAAATGAAAAGCATGTAGAGCGCTGTTATTCTTAATAGATGGGCTGCAAGCTCTGGCTCTGCATCGGCTTTGGTTTCAAAGCCTGGTGCAAAGATCATCATTAATATCGGTGCGGCAATGATAGCAATTAACGAGATGATAAAGAGAATCATCGTCAACATACCGGCTACATGATTAATGAGGTCTTTGAGTTCAGCCTCACTTCTCTGTTCTTTGTATTCTGTAAGCACTGGAATAAAGGCTAATGAGAAAGCACCTTCAGCGGACAGCCTTCGCATCAGATTGGGAATACGAAATGCAACCAGAAACGCATCCATGGCACTACCCATTACAAAATAGTTCGCATATACAAAGTCCCGAACTAAACCCAGTATTCGAGACATCAATGTCATCACGCTTATCATCATGCCAGACCGAAACAGCTTAATCATAAATTAAAGAGTGCTGAAATAAGTTTTGGAGGCTGCGGGTAATCTAATGGCATGAGCTTGTTATCTACTAATCAATAAATAGACCGCATTCTACACAAGACAGTAAAAAAAGTTAGTTTTGAATATATTAGCAGTGACAACAAGTAGACCTTTTCCCAAAACACACCCTCCTGAATTAAGCCTTGGTTTAGCCGTTCATTGATAGTATCGGCTAATCAAATTAACCCCCGATATCAGAACTACCCATTTGTCAAAAAGTTAGCACACTTCCACTAATTTACCTTGATACAGCTATTACCATGCTTTCTAATTGATTTTGTAAAACCCTTTTACCCCCAAACTTAATAATAAAAATAACGAGCGTATAATAATGAAAATAACGAATCGACACTTACGCAAGCTGAGATATATAGCCCCTGTATTCTGTTCGATGGCAGTGCTTTCTACTCAGCTTCAGGCAGGACCCACTATTCAATTAAATGGTGATGAACTGCGTGATGGCATGGCAGACTCAGGCAGTCTGGGTTACGTCGGCGGCAATACTCGCATTGGTGTTAGTATCAACCGCGACTTAGAAGGCCAAGTCGACCTGAATCAAATTATTATGGAAGATGATTCAAGTGCAACCAGTGCGGAAGGTTGGTTTGGTTATAAAATAAAAGATGATGAAAACAGCACAAAAGGCTTGACTGGCGGCGGTGTGAAATTAAACCACCAATGGGTCAATGGCGAACAAGATACTGTGCATAAAGTGTTCGGTGCGTATGACCAGGATGTAAATGATCGGGCTAAAGCTACGATTGGTTACGGTCAGGAAACAGAAGACCTATTCTGGTCGGGACACGTTAGTAAAAGCCTCAGTGATGACGTTGTAAATAATGGCATCGCCACTCGTGCCTATGACTATGGTGTCGGCGCACAAGTAGGTACTTTTCTTGACAGCACATTGACTCGCATCCGCGGTGGACTTGACTATGAATTTGGCACAGAGTACGCCGATGGTGAAGACCGCCCGGGCAAAGCGACACTGTCAGCTGGTATAGAGCAATTTTTCCACGACTCTCCTCACAGTATTACACTTGACGTATCAGGTAATCAGGTTCAAGGCGGCAATGATGCTGAGAACACTGACTTTGGCGCAAGATTGGGTTATCGCTATGAATTTGGTGGTGATGGTGTTTACCGATCCGCCAACAGAACTAGTCGCAGACGCGTAGAGATCCCGGGAACTCCAGGACGACCAGGCAGAGCTGGCGTACCAGCAATTCCACCAACACCAGCAACACCGGGAAGACCTGCTGTACCTGCTAGACCCGCTATACCAGGAAGACCTGGCAGAGCTGCAATTCCGGGTCGCCCAGGCCGCGCTGCAATTCCACCACGCTACGAGCGTCGGGCAGTTAGTGCGCCAGGCCATGAGTTTGTAAAAACAACCATGAAGCTTGAGAACGAGACCTTCTTTAAGTTGAATTCATCTAAATTAACTCAATCTGCCAAGCGTAATCTGGATAAGATTATTGGTCAGATACGCGGACACGGCTACTTAGGTGCCATTCGCATCACGGGTAACACATGTGGCTTGGGTGATCCTGCTTACGATCAGCGTTTATCTGAGAATCGAGCGAATTCCGTTCGTGATTATTTAGTTGAAAAAGGCTTTAATCCGTCTCACCTGATTGCCCGTGGTTTAGGTAAAGGCAGTCCTAAGTATGACCGTCGTGATGATGACTTTAGAAATCGCCGCGTTGACCTTGAATACGTGACAGAGCGTACGGTAAAGAAAGCTGCAAACAAGACACAGTACCGTAATGTGTTGGTTCAGGAAGGCCGTCCAGCTGTTCCTGCAATTCCGGGCAGACCTGCTGTACCAGCACAACCAGGCCGTCCAGCACAACCTGGTCGACCAGCGATACCAGCTCGTGCCGGACATCCTGGCCGCCCAGCAATTCCAGCAATTCCGGCAACGCCTGGCACACCTTCTCGCTTCGTTTGGAAAACTGAAGTTGTTCCATCTGCACCGGTTTGGATTCAACGTGCAATCAGAAACACCATCAGTCACAACAAGTCAATCAGCACTTACACAACGAGTGTCGCGACTAAAACAGTTGATGATACGTTTACTGCAACCAGCCGTGATACAACGATGGATGTTCTGGCAAATGACGATGCCGGGCTAACACTAGTCAGCGTTACCCAGCCTGCTAACGGTTCTGTATCTATTGTAAATGGCAGGGTTGTTTTTGTTGCCAATCCAGGTTTCAGTGGAACGGATACATTCACGTACACAGTAGAGGATGCCGATGGTAACCAGATTACGTCACGCGTAACCGTTGATGTTCCAGTCGCAATTAACAACGCTCCGATGGCTGTTGATGATAATGCGACCACGAATGAATCAACTCCGGTCATGATTGATGTGCTGTTAAATGATAGCGACAGTGATAATGACACCCTGACAATCAGCAATATGACTAATCCAGCCAATGGAACAGTTCAACTGGTTAACGGACAAATTCAGTTCACGCCAAATGCTAACTTCACTGGTACCGATACGTTCACTTACACTGTCACTGACGGCAATAACAACCAATCTACAGCGACAGTAAACGTAGTTGTTTCAGATGTAAACCAGGCACCTGTCGCAGTAGACGATAGTCGAACTACACCTGAAGGAACACCTGTAACAGTTAATGTTATTGCTAATGATACTGACCCAGATGGGGATTCATTAAGCATTGTTAGCTTGGGTCAGCCAAGTAATGGTACTGTTGCAATTGTTAACAATCAGGCGGTTTATACACCAAACGCCGGCTTCTCTGGCAATGACAGCTTTACGTATGTCATTACTGATAACAATGGCAACTCAACGACTGCTACGGTCAACATTACAGTAACTGACGTGAATGTTGCGCCAACCGCTGTTGATGACGCTCGCACGACACCTGAAAACACTCCAGTCACTATTTCTGTCTTGAGCAATGATAGCGATCAGGATGGAGACACCTTAAGCATCGTGAGTGCAACAAATCCATCTAATGGATCGGTTAGCGTCGTTAACGGTACGATCGTATACACTCCAGATAATGGTTATTCTGGTCAGGACACATTTGACTACACCATAACTGATGGTCAGGGCAACAACGTAACTGCAACAGTTACTGTCACCATTACTGATGTGAATGTAGCCCCTGTCGCAGTAGATGATTCTCGTACTACGCCTGAAAACACTCCGGTAACTATCTCGGTATTAGGCAATGATAGTGATGCAGACGGCGATACCCTAAGTATCGTAAGTGCAACGAATCCATCCAATGGATCGGTTAGCGTCGTTAACGGCACGATTGTTTACACACCAAACAATGGTTACTCAGGTCAGGACACTTTCGATTACACCATTACTGATGGCCAGGGTAACAACGTTACTGCAACGGTTACAGTGACAATCACTGACGTCAATATGCCTCCGGCAGCGGTGGATGACACAGACACAACGCCTGAAAATATACCGGTAACTATCAGTGTACTAAGCAATGACTCCGACCCTGATGGCGACTCGTTGACACTTGTCAGTACCACCAACCCGCTAAATGGAACAGCAGCAATTTCTGGTGGCAATATTGTTTATACTCCGAACAATGGTTTCAGTGGGACCGATATATTCGACTACACCATCACTGACGGTAACGGAAACAACGTGACTGCGTCCGTTATAGTGACAGTCGTAGCAGGTAACAAAGACCCTATAGCGGTTGATGATACGGCAAGCACACCTTACCAAACGCCAGTCACCATTAATGTTGCTGCTAATGATAGCGATCCAGATGGAACAACAACGTGTGTTA
>CALAJG010000185.1 GCA_937923375.1 uncultured Leucothrix sp. | reverse complement strand
TCAACGCGTGGGTTAAGTGACCTGTCGGGGAACGTCACGGATAGTTATGCGTATAAGGCGTTTGGTGAAGTTGAAAGCCAAACTGGTAGCACGCTGAATGATTATCAGTTTGCGGGTGAGCAGTTTGATGGGGATCTTGATAAGTACTACTTGAGGGCGCGGTATTATGATCAAGGTAAAGGCCGATTTACACAGCAGGATTCGTGGATAGGCCGCTTCTTTGCTCCTTTGTCCTTGAACAAATATTTATACGCCAACGATAATCCGGTACTAAATGTTGATCCAAGTGGTTATATTACGATTGTTGGGCAAATGTCGGCTTCGTCACTGCAAAACAATCTTTCTAGCTTGGTCCAGGGGCAGACTTACCGAGTAGCATTTAAAAAATTAAGCAACGAAATCATGTGTATTGCTATTGAGCAAACAATAGAACATACAGTGACTTATGGCGCATATGTATTACTTGATGGTGCTGGGCAGTATATAGGGCGTTCTGGTGATATTGATAAGCGTTACAAGCAGCACCAAAAATATGCCGAAAAGATTATAAAAGGTACGTTAGCTAAGTTCGAGTATGCTGGTAACCGAAATGAAATGAGGCTGTTGGAACAGTACTTAATGGACTTTACCGAGAAGGCCTTTAAGCCGCTAGGGAAAAATAATACCAATGCTCGTAAGGAAATTGCAAATGACCCGCGTTCCGCTAATAGTAAGGCATTGCGTGAGGTCTTTAATAAACTTGATTTCTGCCCAAATTAATCGAACCCATAATAACAGGAATTTGAAATGGAACCCATGCTTCCAAGACATCAGCTATGGTCCCAACATCACCTTACAATGAGGTGGGGATGTTCTGATGAGGCTTACAACATTATCAGTAATGGAGCGATTCATTATTTAGGGTTAGAAGCTGGTGATTGGTCAGATTTAGATTGGTTAACTGATTTCAAGGGCAACTTGAAGAGTCTCAAAATTGGTTCAGGAACAGTGGATTGGTTGTCGATAGGAAGGCTAAGCGAATTACAAGAGCTTGAAATAGAAGGTGATTTTAAGATTAACTTTGATTTCTCAGTTTTAAAAAAACTGAAAAGTCTTAAAATGTATTCTAGACGAGGCTATGGAAATAGTATGTTCCAATTGCCAGACTTGGAATACTTGAAAATTAATGGTTGGAAAGGTGATGACGTAACTGCGTTTTCGAAGTTAAAGACGTTGAAATATATTAACTTGATTGATTCAAAGCCACTAAAGTCATTAAAAGGACTGGAGGATTTGGGTGCTCTTGAAGGGCTAGATATTGAGGTTGCTAATAATTTGATCGATATTAGTGCAATAGGAAGCCTAAATCAGTTGAAGTATCTTAAGCTCGCAAACTGCAAGCGAATTACCTCATTTGATTGTTTGAAGCACAACAAAGAATTGCGGTCTCTAATTATTTCAAAAACTAGCGATGTTGAATCATTATCTATATTAAAGGAGATGACGAAACTTGATTACTTGTCATTTGGTTCAGGTACAAAGATATCTGATGGTGATTTAGAGGTGCTCTATAAACTTAAATCTTTAAGGCAATGTCGCTATACCAATGCACAGCATTATAATATTAAGAAGAAAGATTTTGATGCTCACCAATTTGATAAGTTTGGGGAGCGGTCTGCTTCGTTCGAGGATGTTTGGTTGCCACCAAATTTTAGGGTAAGTTAGCTAAATTGGAGTGTTGCATAACGGATAACTATTGGCCAATAGGAGAGACAGAATCGCCTAACACAGCTTCAACATCAAAAAGCAGAAGGCATACACCTTTGATGAGCAAAACAATAAGCTCACACAAACCGATGCTGAAGGGCGCACGACGCAGTGGGCTTATGATGACGTAGGTCGAGTCACACAACGCACGATAGCAACCTCGGGCTCTACTATCTGCGGGCGCGTTATTACAATCCGCATCAAGGGCGATTTACGCAGGAAGATAGCTGGATGGGGAATAGTTCTGACCCGATTACGTTGCATAAGTATTCGTATGCGAATGCTAATCCGGTTAACAATATTGATCCTACGGGGAACGCTGCCATACTAAGTCAAATTAATGCTATTAGTGCTTCTACATTAACTTCAATGTCTAGCATAACGTTAACAGGGGTACGGTTTGTAGGTATAAATTAGGACGATGAATAAAAATAATATTCTTGAAATGATTAAGGTAGTGCAAGAAGCGATTGCAAGTCCATTGAATGCGTCGGATAGGCAATTATCAACAATTAAAGGAATAGAAAAAAGCTTGGGTGTGGAGCTTCCTAGCGTCGTAAAAAAAACTCTTCTGGGCTTAGAAGTTATAAAAGAGGATGTGGATTTTCCGTTGTTATTCGACGGAAATTATCTTGGAATTAATGGAATACTAAATCAGTACCAAGATATTAAGAACCCTCTTAGTATTTTTGGTGCTTATGAGTGTACGACCGAATTTTTAACTTCAGAAGCAAACCAGCTTTACATCGACTGTACTTTGAGTGGTGATCCTGAAGGTGACGACGTCGTCAGAGACCTATCTTTCTTCTTACCCATTTTTGAAGTTGAAGGGTCTTTTTCTGGCATTGTTATAAAGCCTAATCCAACGCTGAGTGGCTTTATTAATATTGACAGGCAACGTATTTGTGAAATTGCCCCAAGTATTTCTGATGATTTAGCCGACATTTCTGATGGGCTATCTTCAGGAAAATATCATATTGATGAAAGTTATGGCGAAATAGTTTACCCAGGGTTATGGTTCGAGAGAAAACTAGTTCAATTAGGTCATGGAAAGGTTAGCGAGGAGGGCGAGTTTATTGCATTTTCGGATCAGAATAAATAAGAGCTAACTAACCGTGAAGTGCAAGATGTCGTATATATGCAGTGATAACTTGAAGCTTGGGATACGGAAAACTTGTGGAAATCACAACCAATCCAAATGATAACCTTCTTTAAAACCAACCGGCTTTTCCTTATCAACCTGTATTGATTCAATAACCGTTGGCTGCCCCGTCTCATCCAGCCTTACTCGTCCAATCCCGTTACCATTAAGCAGTCGCTGATGCCGATAACGTCCTTCATCATAAATCGGCCGTCTCGGTCGAATGTACATGGCACGTCGCCTAGTAAACCAATTCAATGGCGAATAGCCCGCAAACATAAACCGATTCAGCCTATCAAATGCACGAAGTAACTTAGCCGGGAAGGTACTCATTATCCCTGAGCTGGTAATCTGCCATATCAATGGGCCTTCCTTGTTTCTTCGCAGACGCACATCGTAAGTAAACGAGTAATGCAC
>CALAJG010000184.1 GCA_937923375.1 uncultured Leucothrix sp. | reverse complement strand
GGAACTGCAAATTAAAGCTGAACAGCTGCTGGAGGGTAAACGCGGGGCGGTCGTCGCCATGGATCCTCGCAATGGCGAAATTTTGGCTATGGCCAGTGTACCGATGTTTGACTCAAATTTATTTGTAAACGGTATCTCCTACAAAAACTACAATGAACTACGGGACGATGAAGCCCGCCCACTGTTTAACAGGGCTTTACAGGGCGCATATCCCCCGGGGTCAACGATTAAGCCCATCGCCGCATTGGCAGGCCTTGATTCACGGGTTGTTACCAAGAAACGCAGCGTATACGGACGAGGCTATTTTCAAATACCCGGAACCAAACGCCATTACCGCTGCTGGAAAAAGAGTGGCCACGGCCGTGTCGCAGTAAACAAAGCAATTTATCAATCTTGTGATGTATATTTTTATGACCTTGCCTACCGCATGGGTATTGATCGCTACTCTGCAGCAATGAGCAAATTTGGCTTTGGTAAAAAAACCGGCATTGACCTACCGCATGAACGGTCAGGACTGATGCCAACTCCAAAATGGAAACAGCGGCGGCACAAAACTAATTGGTACCCCGGTGACACCGTCAATATTGGGATCGGCCAAGGCTATTGGACAGCATCTCCGCTACAACTTGCCCACGCCACCGCAACGGTAGCGATGCGCGGGCGCCGCATGATGCCTCATGTACTAAGAGCAGTACGTGTTTCGCGGAACCTTCCTGAAAAACGCGTTAGCCCTCTTGCATTACCCGGCGTAACTATTCAACAAAGACATTGGGATACTGTGATACAAGGTATGGTAAATGTGGTGCATGGCCCAATGGGTACAGCACGAGGCTCTGGAGCTGGTGCGGCTTACCGCTACGCAGGTAAAACGGGGACTGCGCAAGTATTTGGAATTGCTCAAAACAAAACTTACAATGCATCAAAGCTTGCTAAAAGACTCCACGACCATTCGCTGTTTGTGGCATTTGCGCCACTAGAAAAACCCCGAATAGCGCTTTCAGTCATTGTTGAAAATGGCGGCAGCGGCAGCGCTGTTGCAGCACCTTTAGCCAGAGAGTTACTGGACTCTTATTTGCTCCCTAAACCAGATCCAGAGCCTATTAAAGTTGAAACGGATGAGGTCATAAAGAAGAAGCAAGCCGCCGAAAAAACTATTAAAAAGACTGACGACAATGCATAACTTTTTGAGAGCTAGCGATTATGGATGACTCATTAGGCATTTTCCGACATGTCTGGGAAGTGCTTTCCAAACTCGATTTAGTGCTTTTAATCGGCTTAGTCATTTTGCTAACGCTAGGCGGCATAACCTTGCACAGTGCAAGCGGTGAAGATGCATTGATGATGCAACGCCACTTTATTCACTTAGCAATCGCCACGGTCGCTATGCTGGTAGCTGCACAGTTGCCTAGCCATATACTCAGTCAATGGTCAATCTGGGTGTACTGTGCCGGAATTGCCCTACTCGTTCTGGTGCTGTTTCAGGGATCAACCGGTGGAGGAGCACAACGTTGGTTAGAATTTGGCGCGTTCCGATTCCAACCCTCAGAGATCATGAAATTGGCAGTGCCAATGATGGTAGCCAGTTACTTTTTCAATAAGACCCTCCCCCCCAAATTCCTCAATATTATTGTTGCAGGTGTTTTGGTTCTCATTCCAATGCTGTTAATTGCCAGACAGCCAGATCTGGGGACTGCCTTGTTAGTAGGAAGCGCAGGTTTTTTTGTCATTTACTTTGCAGGAATTGCCTGGAAGTGGCTTATCCTGATCTTCTTTGCGCTGGCTGGTGCGGCCCCCTTGTTATTTTACTTTGGAATGGAAGACTATCAACGCCAGCGTGTGTTAACGCTGTTGGATCCCAGCAGCGATAAACTGGGCAGTGGTTACCAAATTATTCAATCGACTATCGCTATTGGTTCGGGCGGCATTTATGGTAAGGGATGGCTTAATGGTGACCAGTCACGACTCGACTTCTTACCTGAACGACATACGGATTTTATCTTCGCAATTTTTGGCGAAGAGTTTGGGCTCTTAGGCAATCTCATTTTGCTTGGAATCTACCTCTTCATTATCTGGCGTGGCCTTTATTTGGCGGCCTGCGGTATCGATACATTCTCGCGCTTACTCGGCGGGAGCCTCAGCTTAACATTCTTTGTTTACTTGCTGGTAAACGCTGGAATGGTCAGCGGTATTTTGCCAGTTGTCGGCGTACCGCTACCGTTGATCAGTTACGGCGGGACTTCAATGGTCACACTAATGGCGGCTTTTGGCTTATTAATGGGCTTAAAAAAGCGTAAAATCGGTTACGAGGCCTCTTGACCCTTCATTTTCTGGCAAGAGTGTGGGCTCGATCCATGCAGACCTAATATGTTATAGTAAGCCATGGTGATCGGGGACTAAATACCACCACCAAAAAATAATAAAAACCGTTACAGGGGACAATAATGAAAATAAAAACCACCATAGCCTTATTGGCTACTGCGAGCATACTTGTTGGTTGTAGTCAGGTCAGCCAATCCATCAAAAGCGTTACCAAGTTTGGCAGTCAGGAAGAGGATTATAATGACAGCGATCATTCTAGTTTAGTGGTTCCTCCTGCGCTTGCGCTGCCATCAGGTATTGCGCCAAGAAATAGCTATCAAACGAATAATAATAACTACCGCCAGCCTTCTCAAAACACCGCTGTAAGGCCAGCACAACCTTCGGCTCCATCAGCTTTGTCTAGCAACAAAAACTATTATGTTGTGGTGGGTACCTATCCGGACTCTGAGCAGGCCATGGACACTTTTGTAAGACTATCATCCATTGGACTACCTAATGCAACCATGGAGTCTCGCGTAACAAAGACAGGAAAAAGCCTACATATGGTCAGGCTCGGCCCCTTCACGCGTCAAGCACAAATCGATAAAATAAAAGACAGCTTAATGAGTGATGGCCTTACTCAATTTAAAGTTGTAGAAAGCTAAATCAAAATAACTACCCGTCAAATAAAGGCGGGTAGCTTCAACCTCACGTGCTCTTCCAGATTAAGCCTCCAAAACCCCGTCAACAGCGCTATCAGGTCTTCGTTTGCAACATATTGATTACTGATTTTAAAGCACCATAAAATCGCTGGAAATATTGCGAAAGAGACTGTAAGGTCTTAGCACACGCTTTATAATAGCGCTCAAGTAGTTCGAAAATTTAGCAGGAGCTACCTTAACGATTTTGTCGAGGCTTTACACAAGTATGTTTGTTCGAATTATCCCCTTTTTTCTTTGCCTGATATTTTTTATTCCAAGTATTAGTCATGCTGATAGCACAGTGCCCGAGCCTCCCAAACTAGAGGCCGCTCAGTACCTGCTTATCGACTACTTAAGTGGCACTGTACTTGCAGCAAAAGAACCTGACAAGAGAATCGAGCCTGCTAGCATAACCAAGTTAATGACGGCCTACATACTTTATCAAGAGCTAGAGAAAGGTAACATTAGCGTCGAAGACCGGGTTGTCGTTAGCCAAAAGGCTTGGAAAATGGATGGCTCCAGAATGTTTCTGGAAGCGGGCAAAAAAGTACCGCTTGAGCGCATGATTAGCGGCCTGATTATTCAATCAGGTAATGATGCAGCTATCGCCCTTGCAGAGCACATTTCGGGTAGCGAAGAGAACTTTGTCAGGAAAATGAATGAAGAAGCCGCTCGTCTAGGCATGACCAACACTAATTTTGTCAATGTTACTGGCTGGCCAAACCCCAGACATTACATGAGCGCACGCGATATCGCATCGCTAACAAGAACCGTAATCTCAGAGTACCCTGAACACTATAAGCTTTATAAGAAAAAAGAGTATAGTTATAACGGCATCAAACAATATAACCGCAACAAACTCCTGTGGCATGACGAAACAGTTGACGGCGCTAAAACGGGTCATACACAAAGTGCTGGTTATTGCTTACTCGCTTCGGCCAAACGCGGGACGATGAGATTAATATCTGTCGTTTTAGGCGCTGACTCTGATAAGACTCGTACCAACTACAGCCAACAGCTGCTTGAATATGGTTTCCGGTTTTATGAAACACACAAGCTCTACGATGCAAACTCAGTGCTGACTGAAGCCAGGGTCTGGAAAGGAACACAATCAAAGGTACCGACAGGCATTCTTGAAGATTTCTATGTCACCATACCGAAAGGGCACTACTCTCAACTTAAAGGTCTTATGGAGATTAACAAATCCATTGATGCACCCATAAAACGCGGTGACGTCATCGGAATGGCAATCATAAAAGACTTGGAAAGGACCGTGCTACAAAAGCCTCTGGTAGCAATGGATAGTGTTGATGCGGGCGGTACTTGGACAAATATTTCTGACAGCGTCAAAAAGATATTTGTGGAGTGATTGACGTGGATGAACAACCAGAAACATTGGTAGAGTTTCCCTGCGACTTCATGATCAAAGCCATGGGCAAGTCTAACCCTCAATTTCACGAGTCCGTAGTTACTATTATCAAGCAACATGATGAGACTTTCTCAGCAGATAAAATTGTCACGCGTGAAAGCAAAAAGGGCACTTTTGTGAGCGTAACCTTCCACGTATATGTGGAAAACAAACCACAGTTAGATGCCATTTATCAAAACCTTACCGATAGCGAACACGTTTTGTGGTCAATGTAAGCGACGACCTTATCGTCAGAGAGTTTGGAATATGCGATTACAGTGAAATCTGGCAAGAGATGAAAGACTTCACCAGAGATCGCACACCTCCCACACAGGATGAGCTGTGGATTCTTCAACACAACCCTGTTTTCACATTAGGCTCTAATGGAAAGGTCGAGAATATACTCGATGCTGGCAACATACCGGTCGTAAATATCGACCGTGGAGGCCAAGTGACTTATCACGGCCCCGGACAACTTGTCATTTATCTATTGCTGAATTTGCATCGTCGAAAGCTGGGTGTAAGGAAGCTTGTGTCCATTATTGAAGCGTCTATTGTCAAACTCTTAGAAAACTACCAGATAAACGCTCATAGCGATCCAAAAGCTCCGGGCGTTTATGTCGGAGAGAAAAAAGTGGCTGCTTTAGGCTTGCGGGTTTCTAGAGGCTGCACCACACATGGCCTCAGTTTAAATGTTGATATGGATTTACAACCCTTCACGCGCATTAACCCCTGTGGTTTTGAAAATCTGGAAGTCATTCAATGCAAAGACTTAGGGATTAAAAGCACACTTAACCAACTAGCTAACGAATTAGTAGGAATATTGCAGCAGCAATTATCACAAAAGACCTAGTTTACGGCAGCGGGCGCGAGGGTAGTTTCACTACCGAGATCAGCATTTTTGGGAATGTTTTTGCTCGAGTCTTCAGGGTCCTTAACCTTTACAGCCCCCTCAGCAGCGCTATCGCTAATTGTTTGTGGCGCCGCCGCATCCTTAGAGGCAAGTAGCTTATCGAGTTCAGGTGTTAGGAGTGTCAAAACATGCTCCAGAACCTTAGGCTGCGCATCCGCTGTGGGATGTAGTCCATCGGCTTGCATCAAGTCATAGTCCAACGCAACTGGCTCGAGCAAAAATGGTAGCAACGGCAGCTGAAATTTTTCTGCTAGGTCAACGTAAATCTTCTCGAACTTTTGCGTGTAGGTAAAACCATAATTCAAAGGAATACGAATACCTAGTAAAACTACTTTTGCATCAGCGGCCAGAGACATTTCAATCATGCGCTGTAGGTTTTCCTCTATCAATTCAGTTTTGAATCCACGCAAACCGTCATTTGCGCCTAATTCCAACAGTAATAATGTGGGTTTATGTTGCTCTAACGCATCTGGTAATCGCGTTAAACCACCCTGAGTCGTTTCGCCACTGATACTCGCATTGACGACTTCCAGCTCATCCTTAAAGCGCTCTTGCAGGAGGCTTACCCAACCCTTTTCCTGTGGTATACCGTAGGCTGCACTCAGACTATCCCCCCAAACCAGCACCCTTGCTTTTTCAGATTCTGTAACGGCGGAAGTCTGCTTAGCAGCAACCTCACCGGAAATTAATAATAGACTCACTGCAAGCGAATAAACGAGTGCGTATAATGGTTTTATCATTTTCATAAAGTCCTAAATACTATGTCAGAAAAAGAGATCAGTTACGCCATTGAGACCATTAACATGGCCAAAAAGATCCAATTAAAAAATAATCAGCCGCTTTCCATATTAGATGATATCACGCTGCAAATTCCGCAAGGTAGCTCAGTAGCGATTACCGGTGCGTCAGGCTCCGGAAAAACCACACTTCTGGGCTTATTGGCCGGCTTGGATGCGCCTAGCTCAGGCGACATCAAGCTATTAGGACAGTCGATGCTAAACCTTGATGAAGACCAGCGGGCTGCCTTGCGATTAGGTCAGGTTGGCTTCGTATTTCAGTCATTTCATTTGATGAATAATCTGAGTGCTCTCGAAAACATTATGCTGCCACTAGAATTAGAGCAGATGCATAAAGATCCTCGCGCCATGGCAAAAGAAGCACTTGAACAAGTTGGACTAAGCGAACGCGCAGGCCACCTACCTACTCAACTGTCTGGTGGCGAGCAGCAGCGCGTCGCTCTTGCTCGTGCCTTCGTCAACAAACCAAAGATCTTATTTGCCGACGAGCCGACAGGAAACCTTGACCAAGCGACCAGCAACGAAATTGAAAAGTTGCTTTTCCAACTCCAACAGAACAACAAGAGCACACTGGTTTTAGTCACTCACGATGAGGCTTTAGCAGAACAATGCCAAATTCACCACAGGATTGTGGCGGGTAAATTGGCATGAGTTTTTTGAAAACCTGGCGTCAAGCTTGGCGCATCGCTGAGATGCGGTTGTTATTTTTAGCCTTAGTTATTTCCGTCACAGCCGTTACTTCAGTGAACTTCTTCACGGACCGTACGGAACGTTTGATGACCATGCAGGCAACTAAACTGTTGGGTGCTGACGTGATCGTTAGATCATCCCGGCCACTAGACAAAGCCTATTTATCGCAGGCCGAAACGCTTGGCCTTTCACAAGCTGAAATGATTAGTTTCAGAAGTATGGTTTCAGTAGGTGAAAGTCTCAAGCTGGCTCAGGTCAAAGCGGTCAGTCCAAACTATCCGCTTCGAGGCAACATAGAAACCAATACAACGCTGCAACGGGTCGGCAAAAAAGATAGCATAAGTGAACTAAAGCCGGGACAGGTCTGGGCCGCTCCTTCTCTATTCACCTCCCTTAACATTCAACCAAGCAGTGAAGTCCGAATTGGCCGCAGTCTATTCGAACTGAGTAAGGCCCTGATTAAAACACCCGATCAAGGCTCCAATGTTTTTCAGTTCGCTCCCCCGGTTCTTATGCCATTAGCTGACCTTCCGCAAACTGGCTTGCTAACGCCAGGTAGTCGTGCGAGTTTCAGCTTTTTATTTGCGGGAGACGAAAGTCAAGTCATCGCTATGCGCGATTGGCTGAAGGGCCAATTAAAAACAGGCGAAAGGCTCGAAACCCTAAATGACGGCGCACCAGCTGTAAACACCGCCCTGCAACGCGCCCAACGCTTCCTTAATACGGCTGCATTACTCAGCGTTATTCTTGCGGGTGCCGCAATAGCACTCACCAGCTACAGCTTTAGCCTCCATGAAACGCATACAGTTGCCGTGCTCAAAACTATGGGTGCTTCACGCAGGAAAATTCTTTATCGCTATCTAGGACAGCTGTTCATAACATCTTCTGCTGCCGCATTGCTGGGCATATTTATCGGCTTTCTCATACAAGGTGCAGTCGCCTATTTCTTGCGTGACATGTTACAGCAAGACCTACCTAGCACCAGCATTTTTCCGGCGATTACTGGCCTGCTGACTGCATGGATCATGGTACTCAGTTTTTCGACACCGCAATTATTGCAACTGGTCAACACTGCGCCGGTACAAATTTTCCAAAGACAAAGCGCTGGACGTAATAGCCTCTGGAAATTCTTATTAGGCACCATCTTAGTCGGCATCTTCGCGCTAATGTGGATGCAAACCCGCGACCTAAAACTAAGCTTATTTATATTCATTGGTGTGCTAGCTGCCGTGATTGTTTTCTGGTTAGTTGCTACATTACTACTGTGGCTGCTCAAACGAATCAGCAAAAACAGCCAATACACATTGCGATCATTAAGTAATGCAGGGCAACGCCTCCAGCTGCTTATTGTCGTATTTGGTATTGGTTTGTTTAGCCTGCTGCTGCTAACCGCTTTGCAAACTGATTTACTCGATCGCTGGCAAAACAGTATTCCGGAAAAGGCACCGAATCACTTCCTGATCAATATTCAACCGACCGAAGTGACCGAGCTCAAGAATTACCTCAGCAGCAATGACATCAACCCAGAGCTTTATCCATTAATTCGCGGTCGTTTAGTAGAAATTAAGGGAAAGCCCGTGACGCCAGATGACTATGAATCTCCTCGTAGCAAGCGCTTATTACAGCGCGAATTTAACTTGTCATCCGTTAAGGAACTCCCCGAAGCGAACATAATGCTTGAGGGTGAATGGTTTAAAGAAGAAGGAGAAACTGGCTTTTCTGTTGAAGAAAGTGTCATGGAACGCTTCGCACTTAAGCTTGGGGACACTCTGACTTTCGACATTGCCGGACAAAAAGCTACCCAAACTATTACCAGTGTGCGACGGGTAAACTGGGACAACCTGACTCCTAACTTTTTCGTTCTGGCTGCACCCGGCTCAATGAGCAAGCTTCCACAGACTTTGATTACTAGTTTGTATGTGCCACCAGAAGATACCAAACTAATTCCCCAACTAGTCAAGCAGCATCCTAGTGTCAGTGCCATTGATATTACCGCTATCATGATGCAAATCAAAGACTTAATATCCAAGGCCGCTTTAGCGATTCAAGCAATTTTTGGCTTCACGCTCATCTCGGGCATCATCGTATTATTTGCAGCACTTCAGTCACAGAGAGCAGAAAGACGCCGTGAGCTAGCCATTCTTAAAACCATTGGTGCAAGTCGTAAACAGCTGAAAAAGACTATTTTGACCGAGTTTGCTTTGGTTGGCGGTATTGCAGGGCTGTTGGCGGGAACTTTCGCCATGTTAGCAAGCAACATTGCTGCCTATTCCTTGTTTGATCTGCAACCCACGTTCAACTTCTTCTTGATTTTTATAGGCGTGGGTAGTGGTGCAGTATTGGTCGGGATCGCAGGTTACATTAACTTAAGGCCGTTATTACAAGTGGCTCCAGCAATGTTATTTCAGGAGCATGAAGCTTAGCAAACTCGCATCCCAAGAGATTTTTGGCGCAGCATTATTTTGCTGCGTCGTTGCTAACTTCCTGAAGTATCCAGGATACAAAGGACTCTACTGCCTCATTGTTGCTTTCTTGCTCTGGCCTTATGATGTAATAGGAATTTTCCAACGGCATTTTCAGGTCGAATGGAATACACAACCGTCCAGCGTTAATGTCGCTCTGCGCCAGCGGCTCCATACTCAAACCGACTCCCTGCTCATCAATAGCTCCAGCTAGAACTAACAACACATGATTAAAGTGCAAACCACGCTTAGCATCAATCCCTTCAACCCCCGCCAGCGCAAGCCAGCTGGCCCAGCTTGGCCGGCCGCTATAGCCAGTATCATCGTGTAGCAGCGTGTGGTGGCGCAGGTCACCCGGTTCCTTTAATGGGTGCTCGCCTTCGGTCAGCAGATTGGGACTACATAATGGCACAGCCGTCACATCAAACAGCTTATCCACCCGGTACCCTGGATAGTTACCACTTCCAAACCGTATTATCACGTCAATCTTATCGTTTCGAAACCAATCATCCATATTTGCGGAGGTGTTCCGGCTGCCTATAAGCGTATCATCACCAGTGATTTGCATATCAATTTCAGGATGTGCACCAGAAAAACTATGTAGTCTGGGAACCAGCCACTTAGCGGCAAACGAGGGCGCCATACAAACATTGACGCTGGCATGCTCGGTGTAGCGGCGCATTAGCTGTACTGATTCAGAAAGATTACTAAAGCCTTCACGCAGCTTAGGTAGTGCTACTTTGGCGGCTTCGGTTAATTCTATGGCTCGGCTTTTCCTCTCAAATAAGGAGAAACCCAAGTGATCTTCAAGCGCTTTTATCTGGTGACTCACTGCTGCTTTGGTGACGAATAGCTCGTCTGCAGCCTTGCTGAAGCTCAGATGGCGAGCGGCGGATTCAAACACCCGTAGCGAGTTAAGTGGCGGTAGTTGGGCCATAGCTGTAAATCTTAAGAATTGTTAGTATCGAGCACGAGTCATTTTTACCAGACGGCACATATCTAAGCAAACACTACCACACGATGATCTAACTGCAACGTTACATGCAGATTATTTTCAACAACCGATTTAAATTTTATGTTTCCCCGCTCCTGAATTGTTTCTCAGACTTCAACCCGCCTCCTGAAAGCCTGATCCTTACTATCAAACAAATAAGCACTACCTGCACTGACAAAAACCGAAACCGCTTCACCTGATTTGGTTCTGTCACTTCCTGAGCGCTCTACT
This sequence comes from uncultured Leucothrix sp., assembly GCA_937923375.1. Classification (GTDB taxonomy): domain Bacteria; phylum Pseudomonadota; class Gammaproteobacteria; order Thiotrichales; family Thiotrichaceae; genus Leucothrix. The sequence continues at coordinate 3,449 of CALAJG010000184.1, read as the reverse complement.
ACAAAATTATCATTATCCCCATATTCACCGTAGAGAAATGAGGTACCTCCCAAGTGCTCGGATAACGCAACCTTCAGCTCAAAACTGAAATCACCTGCCAAACCTGATAAATCTTCTGGTCGCAGACCTAGCGTCAAAGAGTCTCCTATACTGGCTGCACTGGTATCAAAATCAAGATTGACCGATTGACCATCCGGTAGCTTTACCACAGTAATGTCTGCTCCATTCGATTCTAGGGTCACTGGCATAAAGTTCATTCGTGGGGAACCAATAAAACCTGCAACAAACAAGTTATCAGGGTGCGTGTATAACTCAAGTGGCGAACCATGCTGCTCGACATAGCCATCTTTCAGCACGACGATTTTATCGGCCATCGTCATCGCCTCAACCTGATCATGGGTTACATAAATCATGGTGTTGCCCAGCTGCTGATGCAACTTGCCTATCTCCAGACGCATCTCCACTCGCAGTTCCGCATCCAGGTTAGATAATGGCTCATCAAACAGGAACACATCTGGATTGCGAACAATAGCGCGGCCAATCGCCACCCGTTGCCTCTGTCCACCAGATAATTCTTTTGGCTTGCGCGACATTAGCTTATCCAGCTGCAGAATTTCTGATGCGTGCTTGGTTTTTTCGTTGATAACGGCTTTGTCCACGCCATTCATTTTCAATCCAAAACCAAGGTTTTCGGCTACCGTCATATGAGGATAAAGCGCGTAGGATTGAAACACCATTGCAATACCGCGATTGGCAGGTTCAACGTTAGTCACATCTTTGCCGCCAATCTCAACGATGCCGTCGGTCGCTTCTTCTAAACCTGCGATCAATCTCAACAACGTTGACTTTCCGCAACCAGAGGGACCAACAAACACGGTAAATTCGCCTGAAGTAATTTCCAGATCTATTCCATGAATTATCTCAACTTTACCAAAAGCCTTAACTAATTTGCTTAACTTAACATCAGCCATTGTGGCTCACCTCTAAACTCAATGTGGTTTCAGGTTGTAAACGTTGAGCGATAGCAGCAGATGCTTTTGCCACTCGTTTTCCCCAATCCTGAAAGTTACTTTCGGTTACCCTAAACGTGGGTGCTGTGACGCTTATTGCCGCCACCGGCATCCCTAAACTATCGACAATTGCAGAAGCAACACAGCAAACCCCATGCTGATGCTCTTCGTTGTCTACTGCAAAGTCGTTCTTTCTGATTTCATTTAACTGTCGATTTAATAATGCCGGCGTGGTGATTGTCTGTTGCGTATAGCGCTTAAATTCGAGTGATTTGATCAACGCCTCTCGTTGGTCAGTGGGCAACATGGCTAACATCGCCTTACCCACACCACTGCAGTAGACGGGTGACTTATCACCGACACTCACGGTGTAACGGATACTTTGCTCTGACTCGACCTGCGACAAATACACCGCATTAGAATCTACTAACACGGCAAGCTGCACGGACTCACCAGAAACTTCAGCTAAATCCAACATAAACGGATACGCTAAGTCTCTGACATCTGACTGCTTCCAGGCCATATTGGCCAATTCAAGTAGTCGATAACCGACCCGGTAGGTTTGACTACTTTCCTCGAAGCGAACCATGCCTTCTAATTGCAGGCTTGTCAGTAAACGATGCAACGTCGCCTTGGGAACTTCAAGGCTGGTTTGCAAATCCGCAAACCGTAGCGGCGTTTTGGATTCAGCAATAGCTGATACGACATTTAGTCCACGTATCAGCCCGCTGTTCTCCACTTTCATACCACTTACTTTGGCCATGAAACCTCAAAATTATGGGTTTAAATTATCTACTCATAGAATTCGGAACATTGTTCCATTATCTTAATAAAAAAACAATAGGCAACTTTTAGCAAATAATATTATTGCAATTCAGGTGATTGACAGCGATTGATAAAAATCCATATACTGCGTTTTGGAACATTGTTCCGATTTTTAAAGAAAACACTTTCGGGAAGTTGATAATGAGTCTATCGCTAAATCAACGACGCTTTAACATGACACCTTGGCTATTCTTGCTGCCTGCAATGCTAATGTTTGCCATTTATGTCTTGTACCCCATTGTTCAGAGTATTGCGCTGAGCTTCTATGAGTGGGACGGTCTGGGAGACAAAGTCTGGGTCGGCTGGAATAACTATGTCGAATTATTCGACGATGATAACTTTTGGACTTCGCTAAAGAACAATGTCATCTGGTTGATATTTTTTATGCTCGCACCCGTGATCGGGCTTGCCATCGCCCTATTTCTCAACCAAGAAGTCGCTGGTGTTCGACTGGCCAAATCATTATTTTTCTTCCCGTTTGTTATTTCACAAGTTGTTGTCGGTTTAGTTTTTGCCTGGTTTTATGATCCAGGCTTTGGACTGATGGGCCATTTAATGAGCTTTGTTGGCATAGAACCCTTTTCCCTATTGGGCGAGGAAAATACAGTAACCTATGCAATCATAGCCGCAGGCCTCTGGCCACAAATCGCCTATTGTATGATTCTTTATTTAACCGGACTCAACAGCCTTAATCCTGAACAAATCGAAGCAGCTCGGCTGGATAACGCTAGTGGCTTCAAGATGCTTTGGTACGTAATCCTCCCTCAACTCAGACCGGCCACCTTTATTGCAATTGTTGTGACTGTTATTGGCGCATTGCGTAGTTTTGACTTGATCGCCATTATGACCGACGGTGGACCTTACGGCAGCAGTTCGGTACTGGCCTACTTTATGTATGAGCAAAGTATCAATAACTTCCGCATGGGCTATGGTGCAGCCATTGCCACTGTATTGTTTATGATCATGAATATTTATATAGCCTTCTTCCTCTGGAGAATGCTCAAGGCGGAGGAGCGATAACATGTTTCCAACCCCCTTAAAACACCGTTCAACAACGGCTAACATCAGTTACCGCATCGCACTTCCGGTAACCCTTTTGATATGGTTATTGCCATTATTGGCAGTCGCACTGACCTCTATTCGTTCCATAGAGGACATTAATCAGGGTAACTATTGGGGTATGCCAACCTCATGGAACATGATTGAAAACTACAGTGAAGTTTTCAAAGTAACGCCGATGTGGCAATACTTGCTCAACACCTTGAAAATTACCATACCAACGGTGATTGGCAGTATCACGCTGGCAACCTTGGCCGGATTTGCTTTAGCTAAATACAAATTTCGCGGTAACACCCTGCTGTTCGCGCTATTTATAGCAGGTAACTTTGTACCGTTCCAAATCCTGATGATCCCGGTTCGCGATTTGACTATTGGTATGGGTTTGTACGACACCACGCTTGGATTAGTGCTTTTTCATGTAGCCTTTCAAACTGGGTTCTGCACGCTGTTTATGCGCAACTTCATCGCCCAATTGCCCAATGAGTTAATGGAATCTGCACGCTCAGAAGGTGTGAAAGATTGGCAGATATTCACCTATATCATCTTGCCGTTGGT
>CALAJG010000183.1 GCA_937923375.1 uncultured Leucothrix sp. | reverse complement strand
CGTAAAGCGAAAAAAGGGGTTCTCAGAGGTGCTTTGGAGGCCGGTGTTAACGGTATCCGAGATAGATTGTTTACCTGTGCCTTTGTGCTAAAGGATGATTGGATAGAGCCCTGTAATGCGATTCCGCACGAGGTTAAGCGCATCGAACTTGATGGCGACGAGACCACTATCGAGCTGTTGATGTCTGATAAAGATCCAAAAGATTGCATTAAATCGATGTGCAATCTTTGGGTAATTCAAACCACACAAGCACAAATTACCCAGTTCAATGAGTTGCTGAAGGAGCGAAAGAAAGCGGGCCTAACGCTGCCTATGGCTACGCTGGTCAATCAATGGGAAAATATCGTCACCCCCGTGCTTGTGCATAATGAGTTGTCAAATGGCTGGCGGCATTTACAAATCACCGACGTTTCTGGAAAGGTAAGCACTTGGAAAGGGGAGTGAGCCAGTGAGAAAGAGCTCAGAGTTTTTCCGAAATAAGCTCAAATGCTTCTACATTACCGACTTCTTTTGCATGGGCAGCATAGGACTCAAAGGGGCCAAATTTTTCCGGATCATGCTCACTGATTGATGCGATATCATCACCTACAAGCAGGGCCCTGAGCATATCGTTTTGGTTAGTGGAAATAGCCCACAGCAATGGATCGTTTGAATTGCCAGGCGCCTGCGTCCAGGAGTCATAAGCTGAAATCAACTCAAGGCTTTTGTCTAAGTCACGCAGCGCGCTTTTATATTGCTCCTTATTGAAGCGATACTTTACCTGCTTCTCTGGAAGTTCCCAGTCAATGAACGCTGCAGTATGGCTTACAATAGTGCCATCTTCATCCCAACCGCCGCACTCTGGAACCAAACAGCTACAGTTGAAGATTTGATATCGGCCTGAACCAGACAATGATTCACGAATGGCTTCTAATGTGTAGACACCATAATATTCAACGTGTCCTGCATAATAGTCGCACCTCACAAGGTAAGCATCGTCTACTGCGAGATGAACCCAGTTTTCATCGTAATCATCGCAGAGATAGCTTTGTGGGCCATATTCCCTACCCCTGTAGTAACAATCATATTTGTCCATTAATCCCGCTTTAAAGTCAGGCTCAAACCGTATTGTTGAAATCTTCATCTGTACCTTATATGCATTCTTTTCTGTAAAGCCATTACACATAATCATATGAAATGCAGGGTGTAGTCAAAAGTCTGAAAGAGAATATTATGAATAGGCAAGCACCGTTAGTCCGAATTTGCCTTGAAATAGCAGCCAGTTTGACAAGGGTAAGAAAGCTGAACGAGTAAACCCCAATGAATGATTTTCAGAAGGTATTTGGCGTTGTTTACGACGTTTTAAAGGCTGGGTTTTGGCGATCCTTAATCGTCATTCAGGTTCGACAAATGGCCGTTTATTAAGCAGAAAGCTTATTCAGTTTCGTTCAGAAAGGGTTCAGAGGCTGTTAAATTGCCGCTTCTTAGTATGCTCGCATCCAAGGCAAATAAGCCTTTAACGAGCTACTCTATACCCCCGTACCAAGGATGGGCTGAGCAAGTTCTGCTCAAGCTAGAAATGATGGTTTAACTACGTTAGCTGTCAGGAAGTCGCGACTAAATATGGTTTTGTTTTTTGAGCAAAGCCATATTTGGTAAGCGGTCACCAGGAATGGCCGCTTACCTCCACACACATTGTTTATAGTTAGAAGGGCGTGAAATATCCATGCCACCAAGTTTTGAGTTGGCTATTTAGCCTTAAAGATCGCCGTATCGTTATGGAACGCATACCAAGCAAACCAAAACCCATTCACTAGCTCAAGCGGTGTTCCATTCGCATTCAGTACTTGGCCATCACGATTGGCCACATCAAAGTTAATCGTCAGGTTCTGCCCTTGAAAGTTATCTTTCACACTGTTTGTCCTTAACTTGCCAAGCTCTACAAATGGGTAAGCCTTGTGCTTTCCATTAATGGTAATGCCTAACACACGCTCTTTAGGGTGGTAGGCACCACTGCGCGCGCTAACGGGGAAATAGGTACTAGTGTTCTGATCATAATCCCCGTACGGTGAGCGGCGATAATCTCTGCTGAAGCCTGTGTCAGTCGACAGTACTTTGGTGTTGGGCTGTTTTTTCAACCAGCTAGACCAGCTTGTTTGCGAGGAAGGAACCATCGTTAGTTTCTGTCCCTTCATTGGACCGTTAACGGCCTTCGAAAGAATTTGCGACCACAATGTTTCAGTTTGTCGGTCGTATAGCAGTACATCACTGTTATAGAGCAATCCCGATACTCCAAACTTCAATGTTTTACCTCGAACTTTGGATTGGTAGACCAACCCTGTTCCACATAATGGACAATAAGTTACTGAGACGGGAACGCCTCTGATCTGATCATTTACAACCTCATGCCAGTTTAGGATGTTGATAGGATAAGCGCGGGACTCACCGTTGACGGTGATGCCAATGACTCGATCTGCCGGGCGCATGAAGTTAGCAGCTCTACCAGCAACAAACTTTGGTCGCTCTATTGAGGGAATACCATCTCTTGGTGGCCCACCCTGTAAAATTTCGCTCGATGGAATCAGACTATGTGTGAGATCAAAGCCGTTTTTAGTGGTTGCATTGGCGCTGCCAACTAGAAACAAGCTTAACAATAGGGTACTTAGGGTTTTCATGGGTGCCTCCCGAATGAATTTATATAAATTACGGCAGGCTGTGTATCATGGATGCCAAAGAGGCCAATACGAGTTTGAAAGGATCCTGGAATGTGCATTATTTTCATTGCAAAAAATGTTCACGCTGAGCACCCATTGATCATCGCAGGGAATCGGGATGAGTATTTTGCCAGGCCGACCCAGTCACCCCATTGGTGGCCTGATGCGCCGCATCTGTTTGCAGGGAAGGACCTTCAAGCAGGCGGAACTTGGTTGGGTTATAACCGGCAACATCGTATTGCGGGAATCACCAATCTACGACGTCCCGATTTATACCAAGCCGATGCCAAAAGCCGAGGTGAGTTGGTAAAGCGGTTTTTGGATATTGATACGGATAGCACAGAAGCTGCGATTATTGAATTCAGCACGTATCTCATGGAATGTTCTACGCAATATAATCCCTTCAATTTGTTATTTGGTGATGCAAATAAACTAATGATTTTTAGCAGTGCTAATCAAAAGATACAGGAGGTGAGGGATGGCGTGCATAGCCTAAGTAATGGTGCGCCTGATGAGGTTTGGCCCAAAATGCAGCGAGGCATCGAAAAACTGTCTTACCTCTTGGAAGGAGACAGTTTTATTGATCCCAAAAGCCTGTTTTCAATTTTAAATGATAAGCAAGCTGCTAATGAGGAGCTTCTGCCAACCACAGGAGTTTATACAGAGATAGAGCGTTCGCTGTCATCAATTTTTATACCCGAATTTAGTCTAAATGGGATGCCATATGGAACCCGCTCATCATCAATAATTTTTCAAGGAAATGATGTTTTAAATGACGGCGTTTTCATGGAGAGTTACTTCCATAGCGATGTGGCCAGTTAACTGTAGTAGGGCGCCGCTGTAATAGAATCAGAAAATTGGAATGTTACAAAACGTTACATAGTTCTCAAGAAATGAATGAAAAACATACTAAAAAGATTTGAGCGATATAGTATATTATTCAGAAGTTTCTTACATATAACGCGTTGAGGTAAGAGCTAGTTACAAGTTCAGTTTTCCAGTCAACCCCCGCCGGTAAGTCTGAGTTCTGTAACGCATTTTTGTTAGTTGTTCCTGAATAAAATTTAAGTAGTATACACTGCGCTGCTCATTCATCATCAATAGTTATGCGGAAAGTAATGTTTCAAATGGCGGCATTATTTTTACAGAGTTATCACTATCTAGTCGTGAACCATGGTATTGCGATAACAATGAAGATTAACAGCTTTATTATTTTTTCCCTGATTTTGTTGGGGTCGATTCCCCAAGGGAGCGCCGCCACTGACGAAGTCATTAAAATGCAACTTTCATGGAAACACCAATTTCAGTTTGCTGGCTTCTATACCGCAGTAGAAAAAGGCTTCTATAAGGCTCAAGGGCTGACGGTTGAATTACTTGAGGGTGGTCCTGGCATTATTTGCAACGAGGAGACACTGACGACGCGAGCTAACTACTGCAATGGTACGGGCTCTGTGTTGAAGCAGCGTGTAGATGGTGAAGCAATTGTAGTTCTCGCTAGTATTATCCAACACTCCCCAGCGGTATTAGTGACTTTGAAGTCCTCAGGCCTTCTTACACCAAAAGATCTGATTGGAAAACGCGTTGAAACCCTGCTTGCAGGAGAACCTATTCCAGAAATAGCCGCGATGTTTAAGCGTGAGGGGGTGGCTTTAGATCAGCTGGATAACATGGAAAACTCGTTGGGAATTGATGCGTTGTTAAACAGAAAAGTTGACGCAATATATATATTCTTGACCAATGAAACGTATCTGCTTGATTCTTTGGATGTTGATTACCATGTCATTTCTCCGGAAAGTTACGGAATAGATTTTTATGGGGATGCCTTATTCACAAGTGAGGGGGAGCTTAGGGAATATCCGGAGCGGGTGGAAAAATTCCTGCAAGCATCTATTAAAGGCTGGGAATATGCTATGGCAAATAAGCATGAAATTGCTCAGCTAATATTGCAAAAGTATAAATCAACGAAATCTTATGCCCAGCTTATGGCGGAAGCGAATGCAATCGAAAAATTGATGTTGCCTGACTTGATTAAAATCGGACACATCAACAAAGCACATTGGAAAGCTACTGCTGAAACGATGAAATCTATGGGGATTATCAAGGCTGCTTACTCACTGGACGGGTTTGTGTATGAACCGAACGGCGAAGTTGAATATTCTCGAGCACATAAATTTCTGATTCTCTTTCTTTGCCTGGCTGTTTTGTTCTGCTTAGTGCTTTGTGTGTTTAACCGGACGATGTCGGCTGAGATTAAAGCGCGAGCTGAGGCACAAAAACAATTGAGTCTGGCTAATATGTTTATTCTCAAACAAGTGTATACGGATGAACTAACGGGGATGGGAAACCGCCGGTCATTTTACGAAAAAGCTGAGGCTGAAATCAGTTTGGCAAAGCTAGATGGTTCGCCACTCGCATTGTTATTCATGGATGTTGACCACTTCAAAAGACTCAATGACAAATATGGCCATGATGTTGGAGATCAAGCGCTTAAAAAACTAGGCGAAGTAATTTTGCAGATTGTTCGTGCCAATGACGTTCAAGGACGCATTGGTGGAGAAGAGTTTATTGTGCTTACAACAAAAACAGACTTAGAAGGTGCAACAGACTTGGCTGAGCGAATGCGCTTGGCTGTCGAAAAAATCGAGTTGGTGTCGGGTTCGAGTCGCATAAAGTTTACGATTAGTATCGGGGTGTCAGGCTTTGATGCTAGCAGCGACGATATTCATAGCATGCTAAAACGTGCCGATAAGGCACTCTATCAGGCAAAAGACCAAGGACGGAATTTGGTTGTCATTAATCCCTGAAACCTCCACTAATTCGGTTATAATTAGGCCAAAATAAAATCTATCGACCTGGGGAGAAAAAAATGAAACGCATGCTACTGGGAATAGTATTGAGTTGCTTTGCATTTTCCACTCAAGCAAAAGAATACACCTTAGGGGTTGTGCCCCAACAAAGCCCCGTGAAATTATTTAAATCCTGGAAGCCGATAGTTGATTATCTTTCGGAAACCACCGGTTTTAAAATCAGCTTACAAACTGAAAAATCAATCGCTGAATTTGAAAAAGTACTCTACCAGGGCGGTTATGACTTTTCCTATATGAATCCTTTTCATTATACCGTTGCAAATGAGCGTCAGAATTATCGTGCGGTCATTCGGGCGGCCAAGAATATCAAAGGCATTTTGGTGATGAAAAAAGATCAGGTCGATATGGAGGCACTGATCAAGGACGACAATACTCAATTCTTGTTTCCATCTCCTAATGCCTTCGCCGCTACTTTGTTGATTAAGTACGAATTGTTGACTAAGTTCGGAGTCAATCTGGCAGATAAAAAGAACTTTCGATACGTTAATTCACATGACTCAGTTTACAAAGGGGTTGCGCGTGGTATTGGTCAATTAGGCGGTGGTATTCAACGAACGTTTAACAATTTTAAGGCGAGTAAGGATAAAGACAAAATTGTTGAGGTGTATCAAACAGCAGCATACCCTAGCCATCCCATCGCAGTTAAGTCGACGATGCCTCAAGAAGATTGTGCCAAGCTAATGCAGGCTTTGTTGGATATGCCTGATGAGTTGAAAAGCTTGCTAAGTGTTAAAAAAATGATCGTGACAAATAATGATGAGTTTTCAGTAATTCGTGAACTTTCGAAAAAACTAGACATAGTCGTCAGAGACTAAAGAATGTCGTTTCGCTATAAATTTATTCTGTCGTTTATTCTGATCGAAGCGTTTTTTATTCTCTTGATCGTGCTCTACAACACCTCATCGTTAAAAGACACCTCTGAGAAGCTAGTTGCAGAAAAAATTGATGCCGCGAGCGAGATTTTTGTAGAAATTGTTAAAACTCCTCTGCTAGTTAATGATCTGGCTACTCTTGATGATGCTGCGTCCAACTTCACTGCAATAGCCAGTGTAGCAGCCGTACGCGTGCTAGATAACTCAGGCGCACTGCTCTCTGAGCGGGTTAACCAATCTGCAGTATTAAATTCTAAAGGTGTTAAGCAGTCACTTCTTGAAAATATGAATAATACCCGCTTTATTTCAGGAGATGGAATAGAGGTTGGAGGACGAAGTTTTATTCGGTTTAGCCGTGATGTCAGTATTGAGGGAGAGAATTTAGGTGAAATCCGCTTTATATATGACATCAGCGAAAGTATCCAGACTATCCAGAAAAGTGCCTCAGTTACTTATGGTTTAGCGGCCCTGGCACTGTTGATCAGCACGTTAATCGCTGTCGTTTTAGGCTATCGTATAACCAAACAATTGAATTCATTGACTGAAACTGCAAATGAAATTGCCAATGATAATCCGGTTGAGATTCCAACCTATAACTACAGTGGTGATGAAATCAATCAGCTGTTTGGCGCGATGAAAACGATGCAGCAGAAAATTGTTAATCGAACTCAGGAAATGACAAATGCGCGCAGTCGGGCATTGGTTGCCAGCAAAGCAAAGTCCGAGTTTTTGGCAGTGATGAGTCATGAAATTCGCACACCGCTCAATGGTATGATTGGCTCGTTAAATCTAATGGATCAGCAAAAGCTCAGTGCGGAAGATGCAGAGCACTTGGATACTGTACGTAAATCATCGAGCCTTTTAACGACAATAATTAACGATATTCTGGATTATTCAAAAATCGAGGCAGGCCGGTTTTCTCTGGACTCCCATGTAATAGATTTAGAAGAATTGGTGAAAGAGGTTGAGCAATTTTATCGGCCTATCATTACTGAAAAAGGCCTGCTGCTAGATGTTAAGCTGCTCAATATTACAGAGCGATATGTGAAAGGTGATGGCATCCGCATTAAGCAAATCCTTAACAACTATCTCAATAATGCACTAAAGTTTACATCGCATGGAAATATTGATCTCAGTTTGGAGCAGATGCCAGATGGGTCTTATAAATTTAGTGTAAGGGATACAGGAATTGGTATAAATCCTGAAGATATGCATGAACTATTCACTGATTTCTCACAGGTGAACTCGGGGGCAAATCGCAGCTTTGGTGGAACCGGTCTTGGTTTGGCAATTTCAAAACGCTTAGCCGTGCTGATGGGAGGAGAAGTAGGGGTAGATAGTGAGTTCGGTAAGGGATCATGCTTTTGGGCTTTGCTTCGACCAGCGCCTTCGAGTAAAGAGGTTTACGATCAGCAAAATCAAACCCAACAAACCAGTGATATTGCTAAGGTCAAAGGAATGTCGGCCAGCGTTCTTTTAGTAGAGGACAACAAAATTAATCAAACCGTGGCGCGAAAATTGCTAGAGAAACAAGGTTGTAAGGTGACGATTGCCAACGATGGGGTTGAAGCATTGAATACGCTACAGGTTGGCCATTTCGATTTGATACTAATGGACTGTCAGATGCCGATCATGGATGGATTTGAGGCGACCCGAAAGATTCGCCAATCTGGGAACGATATACCGATTATTGCACTGACCGCTAATGCTCAGAACTCAGATCGGGATGCCTGTCTTGAGGCTGGTATGAATGACTTTTTGAGTAAGCCGTTTGATCCACGAAGCCTTTACGAGCTGATTAAGCGATATTCATAAAGCCCGTAATGCGGCGTAGTTCATCAATCAATTGTTGGCCAGCGCCAGATTCAAGGCTATCTTCGGTTAAGGTGTTTAAGCGCGTCACGCCGTCGACGCTTCCTCTCGCAGAAATGTATTTTAGTATCTCTAGGGTGTTGATTTTACTGAGTAGGTCTTCACCACTCCAATAGCCTAGCATGGCGATAATTCCGTGAGCCCCCCAGTTCGATACGTCAGCGACAAGTAACTCATCGCAGCTGGTAACCGCAGGAGTTATTGGTAGGGCGCTGAGCGCTTTACTCACTTTCCCCATGCCTATCTCATTGCCGCCATCACCAATGGCAATGGTGGGGCAGTTGGCTTCTATCAGGAAGTAGTCAAAGCAGGCGCAGCGCGCACTAATATCTTCCCCTCGCATGTTGGCGTAAAAACCACCTGCTGAGAGTCCTGGCCGCTCTATAGATAGCACTACACCGGGGTTTAATTTTTCCAAGGCATCCATGGCTTCTTGCCTGCCTTTACTCAAGTCGCCAACACTGATTTGATGTACTTGATAATCATCGCCTATCACTCGAGCTAGCGGGTCTCCACAAACAATAATCGGGTTGGCTCCGAGGTGTTTCAGCGTGTCGTAAAGAGCGATTGCACCGACAGGCCCATCCGTCTCAAACGTGTCATCAACAGGGAAGCCGGTGCCTATTAAAACAGTGCCCTTGCAGTCATACAAGATCTGAGCGGCGCGTTGGTAGTAGCCTGGGACTAATGCTTTTTGCAGGTGTTTCATGCCTCTCAGATCACGACTTACCATTAGGTCTTCAATTTGCTGAGTCAGCGCTTGCATCGACTGGTTTATTGGGGTGGATTCGCTCATGATTTCTTCCATGGTTCGTACTGCATTGATGGCGTGATGTTGGCCTATTTCCTAAGAGCCATTAACCAATAGAAATTAATTCAGTATTGTTATTGCGGTAGTCAGCGAGGTGAAGCTGTCTTTGAGCTTCATCAATGCTAATCGCTTCAAAGCGGATAACCGTGCCCGGCATGCGTTGAGTGAGTTTGGGGATATCGAGTGATAGCACGGCGCCAATTTTTGGGTAACCGCCAATAGTTTGTCGATCATTGAGTAGCACTATTGGTTGACCATCAGCCGGTATCTGGATGGCGCCATAGCAGATGCCTTCAGACAGCATGCCACTAATGCCAGATTCAATGACAGGGCCGGTTAAGCGGAAACCCATTCGGTCACACCTATCGCTTAATTCAAAGTTGTTGCTAAAAAGTCTGGCCTTTTGTATCGGGCTAAAGGCGGCCTGTTGGTAACCTAAAATAACTCGGAGGGTAATATCACCGGAGTAGTCCGGACGGTCTTTGGGGGCAACTTGAAGTGATGGGGTGTTAGTTGTCGCCAATGCGAAACAGGGCAGACCGTCACCGGCTTGTAAAGCCGCGCCATTAAGGCCGCCGAGCTTTTCGCGGGCGACGGTGGCGCAGCTGCCAAACATTGGCTCAATCTGAAAACCACCGCTTACTGCGACGTAATGCCGTGAGGCGGACTGTGAGAAACCGAGAGCGATCTTATCGCCTTTTTTGATTGCGTGTGTTTGCCATGACGGCATGCTTTTCCCATTGATGGTAAGCGGTGCATCGCCACCAGTCACGGCCATTTGGGTGTCTATCTCCGCTCGTAAGCTAAGTCCGCCAATACTCGCTTCAATGGTGCAGGCATTATAGTCATTGCCGCAAAGACGGTTTGCCCAGTCAAACGATAGTCGGTCGAGCGGTCCGCCGTTGGTGAGACCAATGGAGTGCTGACCAAAGCGTCCGGCGTCCTGAAGCAGCGACAGAATGCCCGGCTGCTCAACAATGAAACCTGTGCTGCTACTCATTGATAGTCCCCTATCTCGCCGCCCAACGCATGGAACTCCTCTTTGCTAATTGCTTTGAAGCGAACTTCGTCACCCACCGTGACCGGCATGGTAGGCGTTGCTTCAGGATTGAACATGCGGGTAGGGCAAAGACCAATCAGGTTCCAGCCACCCGGTGAAACATCCGGGTAAATAGCAGTTTGACGGTCGGCGATACCGACAGCACCGCGCGGAACTTTGAGTCGAGGCGTGCTTAAGCGTGGGGTAGCAATACGCTCGTCAACCTGTCCCAAAAATGCAAAGCCAGGAGCAAAGCCAATGGCATAGACGCGGTAGGTCAGACTTTGATGCAGCGCGATAACTTCATCGACACTTAAGCCAGAATTGTTGCTGATTAACGTTAGCTCAGGGCCGGACTCCTCACTGTAATACACCGGTAGCTCTAAACAGGTTTGACTGCTTCTAGGAGCAGCATTCTTGTCTGTGTTTACAATGCCCTCATTGCTAGAATCTAGGGTGTTTTTGATAACCTTCCTGATATACAGCTGGTCAGCCCGAAGCGGATCAAAAATCAATAATAAGGAGGCATAGGAGGTGACCTGATCAATAATTAAATCGCCGAGTGCTTCCGTCAGCTTTTTTGAGGCCTGCTGAACCTGTGTCGAAATTTCAGGTGCGGTGGTGTCGCCAAAATAAAGAATGAGTGAGTTTTCACCGGCGACTTCAATTTTAATACCATCCGTGGTCATCCGTCGATGAGCGCCCTGATATCAGCGATGGCTTTGACACCAGCTTCATTATCGCCGTGCACGCAAAGTGTATTTGCCAACAGGGGAAGGGTGTGTCCTGAGACAGTTGTGACGGTGCCCTCATCGCAAAGCTGCTGCACCTGCGCCATCATCTTCTCTCGTGTGTGAACAGCACCGGGTTTAGTGCGTGACAACAGTTTGCCGTCATCGTCATAACAGCGGTCGGCAAAGGCTTCGAAGTGTAGTGATAACCCAAGTTTTTCTGCTTCTTGCTTATGTAGCTCGTTTTCCGGCACTGCTTGCAGCATTAGCACAGGTTTGGAGTGGTGCTCAGCAACAGCTTGCATCACAGCGGCACGTACATTGTCTTTGGCCATCATGTCATTGTACAAAGCACCATGCGGTTTAACGTAGTCCAGCTGCATGCCCATATTTTTGGCCATGCCTTCGATGGCTCCAATTTGATATTGGACGTAAGCCACGATTTCATCATGACTGCAATTCACTGAGCGGCGCCCAAAGCCTTGCAAGTCTGGATAGGCCGGATGTGCCCCAACGCTAACCCCATTGGCTTTGGCTAGCGCCAGTGTTTTGCGCATGATGATCGCGTCCCCTGCATGAAAACCGCAGGCGATGTTGGCTTGATGAATGTGCGGCATGACGGCTTCGTCCATGCCCATTTTCCATGAGCCATAGCTTTCGCCTAAATCACAGTTAAGTGTCAGTGCCATGAGGTTCTCCCAATTCTGTCAAGTGAAGCGTCAATTACATGACGGCTAATTTGCTGTTTTGAATGTCGGTGACTAGCATGCAGCCCGGACTGTGAGTAATACAAAACGGAGGTTTAGCTTGTTCCAATGCAACTTGCGGTGTAACACCACAGGCCCAGAACACAGGCAGCTCGTTCTCATGAATCGTCACCGCATCGCCAAACTCGGGGTTGTTGATGTCATTAATTCCAATGAGGGAAGGATCGCCAAGATGAACTGGTGCGCCATGCACGGACGGAAACCGCGTACAAATTTGCACGGCACGAATTGCATCAGCGGCTAAAAATGGTCGCATACTCACCACCATGGTGCCGTCAAAACGCCCGGCACTACGACATGGAATATTGGTGCGATACATTGGGACGTTGCATTCTTCCGTGACATTGCGGACTTCTAAGCCGTCGTCAATTAACGGCTCTTCAAATGAAAAAGAGCATCCCAACATAAAGGTCACTAAATCATCCCGCCAATACTCTGAAACGTCGGTGACTTCGTTAACCACCTCACCATTTTCAAATATCTTATAACTTGGCAAGTCGCTGCGTACGTCGAGTCCGGCAGCCAACTCGGGGATTTCCCAACTACCGGCGTCAGACATCCCTAATACCGGACAGGGCTTTGGATTTTTTTGGCAAAACTGAAGAAATTCATTGGCCCAATCTTTAGGTAGGATAACCATGTTGCATTGGACGAATCCCGGACAAAAGCCCGATGTATTACCCGTATGCTCGCCACTACGAATTCGATGACGTAGTTCCACTGGTGTTATTTCAGCATTCATATGATTCAGGAATTTTGTCGTTTAGTGAGCTTGATTGTAGGGTACATTCTATTTTCTTGAAAGGACTAAGCACGCAATTTTGATGGTTCCAGTACTGCTGATTTCTATTGTGTAAAGCGGCTGTTAATTGCTTATAAAATTAACTAAGTGAGCTGTTTTAGAGTAATAAATAAGCACGCTCTTTAAGCGGCAGAAAATTTAAAAAAACGAATAAATTCCAAGAGTTGGTTGAAAATTAGATAATCTGATTTAAATTTTGGCACAAAAAATAAACATAATATTAATTCTGAATTAAAAACATCTTTTTCACTAAATAAATGACTTTTTTATTATTACTTTGCGCCTATATAAGTAGGGGAAGATGCGAAAATATTTTAATAAACGTTGTGTCTTCCATACTTTGTATAACGAGGACAGTATCATGAATAAAGGAATGTTCTACTTGTTACCGTTTTTAGTACTTACACCGGTCGTTGCTTCTAAAGCTTTGCCCCAAGTAGAGGTTGCCCATCTTCTGAATGTGCTTGAGCGAGAAAAAGCGGTCGAAGTGCCGAAGGTAATAATAATGTCACCCAAGCCTATCTCGGGTCGAAACATCCTTAGGCCGAGAGTAAAGGTTTCAAAGCCACGCGCTGGTCGTAATAACGCTAGCCGTTTAAGGAAAAGAGGCCTAATCAGGCGTCAGTAACAAAGAAGCCTCCTCGCGGAGGCTTTTTTGTGGGCGTCTACTTCATCAGTAACCCATATTTTCCAGGGCATCGTAAGTTTTTACTACCTTTGTTGCCTGCTCGGTCACCTTTTCCACTGAATAGCCGGGTTTATACAAATAACTTTTAATTCCAAAACCAACACATCCCGCCTTCCTGTAAATTGCCATGTTTGAGCTCGTTATTCCACCGACAGCGTACAACTGAATATTATCAGGTAGGATGCCTCGAATAGCTTCGACGCCTGTTGCACCTAACACGCTGGATGGAAATAACCCAATCGTCTTAGTACCTTGCGCAATTGCAGAAAAACACTCTGTAGGACTAAAGCAGCCGGGGAATGAATACATACCCAGACCAATGGTTTCCTTGATCACCTTAGGGTCTGTGTAAGGTGAAAATATAAAGCGACCCCCAAGGTTGGCAACTTCATAGGGTTGATCTTTTGATACCACCATGCCTGCACCGATAATAGCTCGATTATCAAAGTGCTGAACCATTTTACTGATATTCTTGAGCGGAGTGTCCCCATTCATAGAGACTTCTAGCAGCGTAATGCCACTATCAACCAGAGCTTCGGCAACGTCTAATATCTGGTCTTCAGGAATGCCGTGTAATATTGCGATTATTTTTCTATGCTTCATATATGCTCCCCAAATTAGTTTCTGTTTCTAAGCACAATACACCCTCCTCCCATATAAGCAAATACCGCGTTAGAGTTTACTTGCCGTTTTGAAGCGCTTGATAACCCTCTGCGTAGAACTGCATTAAGACGAGTGTTTGAAGTTTATTCGCCGGGAGGGTTAACGGGGGTAAGTCATTGGGATGCTGTAGAGTGAATTGCCAATTACTCTCTTTTACATATCGAGTGGTGTCAGGAAACTCTCGCTGCTGCTTGAAGGGCGTATTGGACGCCATTATATAACCCCAGGGACCAAAGGAAGGAATATTGCTGTAAACAGCCTGAGTTGATTCAAACACAGTGTTTAAGGTGCTAGAAATGGACCAAAAAGCGTTTCGCTGTAACCATGGGCTGGAGGCTTGAGTAATCATTACTCCGCCTACGCTAAGGCGGCGTGCCACCTTTCGATAGAACTCAGTGGTATAAAGTCTGGCGATATCGGCCGTATCTGGATCTGGTAGATCAATAATGATGATATTAAATAAATCCCCATCTTGTTCCATCCAACGCCATGCGTCATCATTAAAGACGGTTACCCTAGGATCATGCAGTGACTGCTCATTCATTTTTCTTAGTTTGTCCAGATCTCTGCCTAAGTGAGTCACTTCGGGGTCTAGATCAACCATAACAATCTGTTTGATTGACGGATAACGCAGCACCTCGCGCGCCGCTAATCCGTCGCCACCGCCGATAATCAGCACGCGTTCTAACTCGCGACTATGCGTTGCAGGTAGATGAACTAATGGCTCGTGGTAGCGGTATTCGTCGATGCTGGAAAATTGCAGGCTGCCATTGAGGAACAATCGCAAGTCGCGGCCGCGTTCCGTTACAACGATTTTTTGATACTTAGACTGAAGACTGTAAACGACAGGGTCTTGGTATAGTGAACGCTCCAGAATGCTGGTGAAGGTACCGGTAAACTGGCTGGCTGCAATGAGGGAGGCTACTGCCATTACGGCAATCGATAATAATTTAATCGGTTGCTTCAATCGCTTACGAAAATGCCATACTACCAACAGTGCGACCAGTAAATTAACTGCACCAATGGCAAATGCGGTCAGCAAGTGACCGAGGTAGGGCAGCAAAACGAAAGGGAATAACAGTGAGGCGAGCAGGGCACCCACATAGTCAGTGGCTAAAACATCACTCAAGCCTTGGCGAATGCCGCGACTTTGCTCAATTACCCGTGTGAGTAGCGGTATTTCCATACCGATCAAAATACTAATCATCGCAATCACGATGAGCATGGCGGGGTAATAGTATTGCGACCAAGCATAGACCGCGTAAAGGATGACGGCGGATAGGCCTCCGATTAAGCCAAGTGCAATTTCGATCTGAATAAAGCCTTCCAGCAGCTTGACTCGTCGATATTGTGCAAGCCATGCACCGGCGCCCATAAAAAAAAGGAATAAGCCGATGGTCACGGAGTAGTGAACGACTCCCGAGCCGAGTAGATAGGTCGATAGGCTACTGATCAGCAGCTCATAAATCAGGCTACAGCCGGCAATAATGAAGATGGAAAATAGCAGAAGGCGCTGATCTGCCAGCGTCGGCGCTATTTCTTCATGAATTGCTGTCTTATCAATATCAGGACTATCCGGCGCTGTCTCTGGATTATCCCCAGTTTTTTTCTCAGCCAATGACAGCACTTGCGATGATGATGCAAACCCCGAGTATCATGCTGCCTGCTAAGATAGCCAGCGCTCGATTTCCCTTGTTAGCAACTTCCTCAGCCAGATTGCCAGGGGTAAGCCAATCCACCACTTTGAAACCGATGGTGGCCATAACGATGCCAATTAAAGAGTACAATACGGTCGCGACAACACCTGCACCTAAGCCTGCCATGCTGACATCGGCGGCGAGTGCCGGACTCGCGATTAGAATGAGGCTTAGTGCCAGTAACGTTCGGTTCATGGATGTTTCTCCAAAGTCAAAATACGGTTGATCGTTCAGTTAATAATTTCGCTAATGATAAAAGCGGCTAGAGCTTACTTTCCACCTCTGGGGCCGCCGCCAACCCAGCCACGGGAGCCTACATATAGAATTCGTCCGGTTTTCTTGTCTCGTTCTTTGCTAACTGTCGCCTCGCCCATGCCTTGCCAGGAAGCCCATAGAGGTAGCAGAACCAAAGCGCCGCAAAGTAATAAAACCAGTACCATGGTTAATTTACTCATTTATAAGCCCACCCCTGTTTCTTTGCGGACGCGTTTACGTCGCTGCAGGTTAAGTAACAAGCCAAGCAACACAGCGGCAATGCCTCCAATGATAATCGGAAATAGTGACACTACATTGCGTGTCACTTTGCCGCGTAAACTAATCGACTTCCATCTTTTTAGGGTGTCTGGAACAAGTGAAAGTTTGTAAACGTCAGCGGCGGGTAAGTTGATGCGGGGTGCGTCGCGATATTGGCTTTCAGTCCATGGACCATCACTATCGCGCCCGCTCTCACGCCACAGCGAAAGCGGTAGTTGTGCAACGGGTGTTTTATCGCTGTCAGAAACTACCACCTCGGCATCAAAACTACCATTACCGCGTTGGAGGTTGGCTCGAAAATCCAGTTCAATCAAGCCTTTGCTTTCCATTTTGAATTCGCCAAGTGGAATGACTTGTTTAAGGGATTGAGTATCGACAGTCACCGTTTTGGTGGTAATCAGTGTTTTTTCAAAACCCTGCATGACGATGAAACCTATGGCTAAGCAGGCAATCGAAGCAAAGGCTGCATACATGGCAATTTTGGATCGCTTAAGAGCGTCAACAACGGACTGTTTGCCGAAGTTTTTCAACAGATCCATCAGGTCTAGTGGTACATCGTGGAAGGCTTCGATTTCCTGAGTTCCACCCTTTGCATCGAGTAAGAGCTGTAGGCTGCGACCATCCTTTTCATAACTGCGGATCTGTTCGGCTTCTCTCGGGACATAGGAGAACTCTCCCACGGCAGAGATCATGGTCCAGTGCCCCACTTCATAACTTCGATCACCAACCGGAACACCCGAGCTGACTGTTTTCTTGTGTGACCAGCTGTAACCGGTCTTGTCCTGAGAAATCCAGGCAATTTCGCGAGCTTCGTTGAGTATCCACCAAGTATGAAAGCTCCAGGGCGTGCGCTCCCAGACCTTGTCTTCGCTGTCCCATTCCTCAACTGATCCGGCATAACTTTGACAACCAATAACCTGCCAAGTCACACCATTCCTTTCAAACTGTTCGTGCAGTTTAAATAAGGGATTCAAAGGCGCTTCTGGTTTGTATTTTGGGGGCGTACTCTCACCCACGCGCGTTCCGCAGGATTCACACACCATCATCAATGAGTTGGGGTTGAACTGACGCATCGGGAAACCGCAATTTTTGCAGTTGTGGACGCGTATCGGTTCAAATTCTTTCATACCTTGACCCAATCAATGGCGCGGATATCAAATTCCTCTGACTGAGAAATGCTGGCGGTTTTACCTTCGATTTCCAAAGAGAACTCTTCACCATTCTCAACGCCATCGACATAGGTGACGGTGGTTTCAGCTTCTAACTCAACGGGCAGCATGCCTTCGCGCCCTACAATATCCGCATGGTATTTTTCGGTAATAAATAGCGTTGGACCGCCATCCAGTGCCAGCGTGCCGCCAACTGAAATACTGTTGATGCCGCCGGGAATGCTGATTTCCCGACCCAGGGAGTGCCGATAATAAGTTCCATCATCTTCTTCCACCCAAAAGCTCTCGCCGGTGTTGCTATCCATCCACCATTCGTCCCAGCTGCCCATGCCGTATTGAAAGCGCAGGCGACCACGCACGGTGTAGTGTGAGCCATCAGGTGCGTTGCCACGCATGCCAACATGTAAGTAAGTCGGTGCGTCTAGCGGTGATTGTTGCCCTTCATTGGCCTGCCAAAGCTGATTGCTTAAACGTAGCCATGAACTACAGTAAGGACAGTCGATACTTCTGATTAGCGGTGATACTCCTTCGATGGCGCCGCCGCAGTTCGGGCAGTTGAGATTCGCCATAACCTGATCCCATATTTTTATAATAATAATCCTATAATAGCGTAGGACGATGGGTTTTGCGATGGCGATCCGATGATTAAAAAGGCGGCACGTCTTGACTTTGCCGAGAATAATCGCCAACTTGGAGTATCAAATTTTCAAGCTCAGGGCTGACGTATTGAACAAGCCGATAATAACAAAACCAAGCAATCAGACAGGCGTTGACGCAATGTCTGGCAAAGGCGCGATTCACCGCAGGGCAGATGGCTTGCAGTATGCTGGTACGCATTTGTTTGTAGACCTGTGGGGAGCTAAGGCAACGGCTGATGAAGCTGCGATTCGCGAAGCGGTGATTCAGGCTGTTAAAGACGGTGGCGCAACACTATTAAAAATGGAATCTTCAAGCTTTGGTGAGCATGCAGGCGTGACGGTTTTT
>CALAJG010000182.1 GCA_937923375.1 uncultured Leucothrix sp. | reverse complement strand
GTCGGCCAACGACTGGCGCTTCGTGACAAAGGACGCCCTGAATTGGGCTACCCACATCAGTTAATTATGACGGCCACCCCTATTCCCAGAACCTTGGCAATGACGGCCTATGCCGATATGGACTATTCGGTGATTGATGAATTACCACCCGGTCGTACACCCATCAAGACCGTGGTAATCGCCAACAGTCGGCGCGATGAAATCATCGGTCGCATCCAAGCCGTTTGTAAAAGTGGTGCGCAGGTTTACTGGGTCTGCACGCTCATCGAAGAGTCCGAAGCGCTACAATGTGAAAATGCCGAACAAACCCATGAAATGCTGCAAGCACAATTGCCTGACTTATCCATTGGCTTAGTGCATGGACGGATGTCCGGACCTGAGAAACAAGAAGTGATGGAGCAGTTTAAAGGGGGCGAACTGGCACTTCTGGTAGCAACCACAGTCATAGAAGTGGGTGTCGATGTCCCCAATGCCAGTCTGATGATTATAGAAAATGCCGAGCGACTCGGCTTAGCACAGCTGCATCAATTACGGGGCCGTGTGGGTCGTGGTGCCGCAGCCAGCAGCTGTGTATTAATGTACCAAGTCCCCCTTTCAAAAACCGCTCGCAAACGTCTTGATGCGCTGCGCAACAGTAACGACGGGTTTGAAATTGCCAGAATTGATCTGGAAATCCGCGGTCCCGGCGAGGTCTTTGGTACCAGACAAACCGGTGAACTTCAGTTTCGAATAGCCGATCTGTCCAGAGATGAAGCCATGTTACCGGAAGTACAGGAAACTGCAGACTTGTTATTAACGGAACATCCTGAAACAATTCAACCCCTGATAGATCGTTGGATCAGACAAGCAGCGGTATTCGTACAGGTCTAGCGAAATACTTATCGGCAAAATAACTTATTAACGGATGTTGAGTTGGGAGCTTACATAACTAAGAATGAATAAAATAACACCAAACATCGTTGATCATAGGGATTCATGAGCAGCTCTCAGATCACCCCAATCGATACGCTTTATTCCATTAACACGCCAGAAGGTATTGCGCTTAAACTTGCGCCTGCCGGACCGGTGTTGCGTTTCTATGCCTGGCTAGTCGACACTTTGATCCGTACTACCGTCATCATCGTTTTGGCAATGATCCTGTCTTTTCTGGATAATACCGGCAGTGGCATTCTACTCATCCTGATATTCCTAATCGAATGGTTCTATCCAGTGTACTTTGAGTTATTTCACGGCGGAAAAACGCCGGGAAAATCCACTTTTGGATTATTTGTCGCGCTGGAAAATGCCAGCCCGGTCACACCTGCCGCGTCCTTAATTAGAAACTTGCTGCGCTTCGTTGACTTTCTCCCGTTTGCCTATGGCTTTGGGTTAATCTGTTTGATGAGTAACAATCGCTTTCAGCGAATCGGAGATATTGTCGCGGGAACTGTTGTGTTACATAAAGACGTTATAAAAAAAGATGCTGAACACACCGACATCAACGCGGTTGCACCGCCAAGACCACTGCAATTAAATGAACAACAAGCCTTGATTCGATTTTATCAACGCCGTCATTTACTCAGCGAAGAACGCGCTGAAGAGCTGGCAAAGTTTGCCAAGCCACTCATAAATGAACAAAATAATGCAGCCGATTATCTCTCAGGCATGGGACGTTGGATAATGGGTAAACGATGAGCGCAGGAAGACAAGAACAATTTACGCAGCGACACGAAAGCCTCTGGCAACAGTTTGAAGCAGTTCTGGATTATAAAAGCCTGTCATGGCGTAATAGGCGCTCGGCTGAAAAGCCGCAAGCGATTGATTTACCTACGACCTACCGGCAAATCTGCCAGCATTACGCATTAGCCAATTCGAGAATGTATAGCCCGATTTTAGTTGATCGACTTAATCGCATGGTCGTGCGGGGCCATCAGGCTCTTTATGGCAGTCGCAGCCACTTTCTAAAATCAATACTGAGCTACTTTGCCGGAGAGTTTCCTCAGCTAGTTCGTCAGGAATGGCGGGTAATGGCAGTTTCAACCGCACTGTTTTATGTTCCGCTTATACTGATGATTGTATTGATTCAACTCAAACCAGATCTGGTATTTAGCGTTTTAGACAATCAAATGATTAATAACGTTGAGTCGATGTATGACCCCGCTAATCGTGTACTTGGTCGAGAGCGAGAAGCAGATTCAGACTTAGCCATGTTTGGCTTTTACATTCGCAACAATACCGGTATTGGCTTTCAGGTATTTGCTGGGGGCATGTTATTTGGTATTGGCACGCTGTTTTTCATGGTGTTTAACGGCGTCTTCATTGGTGCTGTCGCTGGTCACCTAACCCATGTTGGATTTATCGATACTTTCTGGGGTTTTGTCTCTGGACATAGCGCGTTTGAGCTAACAGCCATTGTCATCTCGGGTGCCGCCGGGCTCAAGCTAGCCATGGCACTAATTGCACCCGGGCGCAAAACACGCATCCGCGCCTTAATTGATAACGGCAAAACCAGTATTAAAATCATGTATGGAGCCGTAGTGCTGTTCATCATGGCAGCGTTCGTCGAAGCTTTCTGGTCATCAATGACGCTGAATGTTGGGATAAAATATGCTGTGGCTGCCCTGCTTTGGAGTCTTGTGATTGCTTACTTCTGGCTGGTTGGCCGAGGCTCCTCAAATGCAGCTTGAAAGCATCGCCGCCAATGTAAGGATGCGCAGCTCCTGGGAAGCTATCGATCTGGGGTTCGCGATGGTGCGCGCCTGGTGGTCAATCATTTACACTCCCCTTGCCTTATTGCTGTTGGGATTAATCACTCTTTTTTTGCTTATTATTCCTTATGAATACTATTGGGTTACGCTGATATTACTTTGGTGGTTAAAGCCACTTTATCACCGTCTGATATTACACATCATCAGCCATCGGTTATTTGGAGAGACAATAAGCATTAACGATGCACTTAAAAAATTACCGCAGCTAATATTTAAAACAGGCCTGTTTAGCGAGTTAACATGGCGGCGCTTTTCTTTGAGTCGTGGTTTTAGGTTACCGATTTGGCAGCTAGAAAACTTGCGCGGCAAGGCCAGAAAGAGACGCCAGCAAATCCTAGTGGGCAATGTCCACAGCGACGCAGTCTGGCTGACCATTGCAATATTTTGTTTCCAGATAATATTGACCCTCTCTTTTTTCATGCTGATCTGGTTGTTTATCCCATCCCACTACTCTGATGACCTGCTAAGCCGCCTGTTCACCAACCAACTCGAAGGTATCGGGTACTCAGTAGAAATCATCGCCGTCACTGGGTTTGTAGTGGTTATGGTGTTTTTGGAGCCTTTTTACATTGGCGCAAGCTTCGCACTTTACATCAACCGCCGTACCCAATTAGAAGCTTGGGATATCGAACTCGACTTTCGAAAAATGTCACAGCGCATGCAGGCTGCCGATAAAAAACTGGCCGCATTGCCTACTGTTTTATTAGCGGTTTGCCTTACGTTTGTGCTTTTAGATAAACCGGTTAACGCTGAGACATCAATAACGGCGGGGAACAAGATTGAACTGCCTGACAGTTTTGTCGCCGATAGACGTCTGCCAGCCAGTGAAGCCAAACGTATAGTTGATGAAGTGATGGAATCGCAAGGCTTAAGCCAAGAAAAAAAAGTCATGGGCTGGCGCTATATTGACCGCGAAGAAGAGATAAAGGAAGTACCTGACCGACCGCAATGGCTAGTCTCACTGGCTGCCTTCATGGCTAAAATTGTCGAGTTTAGTCTCTGGATCTTGATCGCAGCAGCCATCATTGCGCTTTATGTATTTCGAAGATACTGGCTACCCCTATTGGAACGTAAGCCAAAAAGTGATTCGCTGGAACGACCTGACATCTTATTTGGCATGGACGTAACAACTGACTCTTTGCCAAAAGACGTACTGGCAACTGCTCTGACGCTATGGCAAGCAGGTAAAGCGCGAGATGCCTTAAGCCTACTGTATCGCAGCGCACTAGTCCTGCTAATCAACCGAGAGAAGTTAGCACTTAAACACAGTCATACTGAAGGAGATATTCTAAAACTAAGTCGGTCGGAGCTTGCAGCGACCCAACAGCGCTATTTTCAACAGTTGACCAAGCAATGGGTGCAAATAGCCTATGCACATCAGCAGCCTGCTGAAACTGACATGCAATACCTGCTAGCTCATTGGGAATCAGACTTTGCTAGCGACACTACCAAACCGACAGTTGACGCTGCGCCATGAACCCGATTCTCAAAAAGGCACTGATTGCCATCGCCATACTGTCCGTGCTGGCACTGCTAATTTTAGCATTCATGCAAAACTTCGAGTACGTCGAAAAAACGCAGAGGCGACCACTTACCGGTGAGGCCAGAACCAAACCCCTGTATGCCAGCCAGCTATTCTTGAGGCGCATGGGCATCCCAACACAAACGCTCGGCAGCCTCCAAAACCTCGACCCCTTGCCCGATACTGACACCGTCATTTTAATCAGTTCGACACGACAAACGCTGCGCCCTGGCCAGATTTCCGAGCTGTTAAGCTGGGTTAGCGGAGGCGGTCATTTAATCATCTCAGGCATTGTAGACTGGAGCAGTTTTGGGAACGAGTCACCACTGGTTGATGAATCTCAAAATGATGATGAAGAGCCTGTTTATTTTGATGAACCTGGTGAAGACTTTTCGCCATTTTCAGACACCGACCCGTTGCAGGAATTTCTAGAAGTACAACTTCGCGAGAATATTCAATTCGATAAGGGCGAAGCTGAAAAAATCAAACTAAAAGGTTCAGACAAGCTACTTGAACTCGGGCCAGACTATTACCGAGCTATCCGGTTGAATGATGATGACAAAACCACTGGTTTGGAGCAGGTCGCCATTAATGGCAACAATGTCTTGATCAGGCAGCAGATTGACGAAGGTCTGATCACCTTAGTTTCTGATTTTGACTTCATTAGTAATTACAAACTTGGTAAATTTGATCACGCCGAAATATTATGGCAATTGGTGCGTGGAAAACCGGCGACCTTGAAGCAATCCGACTTATTGTTACCGCAGGCCGTTTGGTTAATCCATTCAGACAAAATAGCCAATTTATTTGAGATTATCTGGAAGTATTTCTGGGCTTTAGTGATCACTTTAGGCCTGCTTTTTTTAATCTGGGTGTTACGCGCTTCACGCCGCTTCGGACCATTGATCCCTAAGCAAACCGAGGATCGACGCAACCTGCTAGAACATATCGATGCCTCCGGTAACTATTATTGGCAACAGCAAGAGCAGAGCGTACTGCT
>CALAJG010000181.1 GCA_937923375.1 uncultured Leucothrix sp. | reverse complement strand
CAGAATCGGTTTTATGACCGGTCTGGAGGATTCAGACATCGGTAAGAGTCGCTATGCCGGTTATCAGCATGGACTAGGGAAAAATAATATATCGCTTGATGAGACGCTGGTTTTTCGGGGTAACTACTCTTATGAAGCCGGCATTGAAGGGGCAGAGTATTTTTTAACGCTGGACAGTTTACCTACAGCATTGATATGCGCAAATGATTCTATGGCGCTTGGCGCAATCCAACGATTCAGCCAGGAAGGCCTGAATATTCCTGAAGATATGAGCATCATTGGCTTTGATGACATCGAAGTGGCATCGCAGATTGTCCCAGCGTTAACGACCATTGCCGCTCCTATCGACGGAATAGCAAAGCACGCCTTTTCAATTTTGCAGGATTTAATTGATGGCAAACCGATTGAACATCAGCACATTGCATTGCCTGCTGATTTGATCAAACGAGAAAGCTGCGCCGAAGTCAAAGAGTCTGCAGCAGCATGACAAATTAGAGCTCACTGAACGAGCCAAAAAGCCCTATCGCTAACTTCTCTCGACCATAATTTACTAAACTCAGGGTTCATTTGAACCCTGGAATCTCCCCAGTAGCCGTTTGAAAAGGGTACATCCCAAAGGTCCTGTGAATTCCAGTCAGCATTAATGTAACTCACAGCTTTGATCACTTCTCGGTTATCCCTAATAAATTTAAAAAATGGCGTGTACCACTGCTGCCATATCTTCGCTGCAGTTACCGGCCTTACGTTGTCCCCTGCAACGCCATCCCAAACAGGTGAAATATTCGACTGAGTCATAGCAGTTAAGTCGTAACCTTGAGGTGATGCTTCGGCAATTATAGCTGGTTTTTTCTTAAGCCTTGCAAACTCCACCAACTCGGTAGCCAATTGCCGCTGCGTGTACTTTCCCTTTATAGATTTATCTGCTGCTACAAACCAAGAGAGCCCCACCCAATCCACATAGTTATCACCGGGGTACCAAGCTGCAATGTCTTCATGTTTTGATTCTAAAATATCATCGATTGGGGATGCGCTACCCTGCCAAACAAAAGCGACATTTCGTACTTGTTTTTCCCTCAATTTATCAACGATATGTTGATAGGCATTGATATAGTTATGGGTGTTTTCATACCCTTTATTCCAGACACCATCAAATTCATACCCAATGCGTAGATAAACCAGATTACTTATAGATTTAAAAAAATTAGCTAATTTATTGATTTCTCTATTATATTTTCCTTGAGAAATAGCGGCCAAGCCTCCTTCAGCCCAGCTAATTGACTGGTTCCCTTCCGCAATATTTAACCCAATATTTAATATCGCTTTTGGATACTCCTTAGCCAAAGCCAAAGCATTGAGAGGCCCTGCTCCCCAGTCAACTGATTTATTAGTTGGGTAGCCTCTGCTGTCTAATCCCAAGCCTCCGTAAGCAGGAGAATTACTGCTTAACAAATTATAAAACGAGAGATAAGTAGTCACACCAGAAGGCTGAGGAAATTGCCCTGACTTTGCATAGTGACGGATGGAGTTTAGATCCTGACCAATAAACAGTTTAACTTTTTCTTGCGCTAATGCTTGCTTTGAAAGGTGATCTGAACTGACGTTGTTATCAGCACCCGATAGAGAATCACTTTTTTGTTTAACCTCAGCGCCACCACAAGCGGCGATGCTCAAAGAAACGAACCAAAGCAATAGACAAAGAAATAAATGCCTCACGCTTTTAGCCATACGCAGGTACTGCTCAATTCCACCCTTTTCATGTCAATCCAAACTCAGTCTAAATTATTTTAGGTCAGCGCACTTTAACGTATCACCGGTATCATCAATACTCTTGGGAACTAATCTAATGTTGCCGAGATCAAACTCAGCCTTCCCTTTCAAGGCAAACAATAGTGGTGTGTTCAGCACATTATAATTCATACCATTTGCAGTAAAACATTCGGCAGGCACCTTAATAGTTTTCCAACCCGCATCAACTTTAGGTAAATGATCATTGATAACCACCTCAGCATGACATGGCCAAACACAGTGCTGGGCAAGCTTTAATGATTCGGTAGGAGATTGTTTCATGCGAATGTCAAACTGCAAAGTAGCGCCCGCGTTCTCATAGGACTTCAAATTTTGCCCAGCAGAATCCGGGGTTTGCACGTATACCTGTGCTAAGTCACCACCCAAGAATCTTACATTGACCGCATCATACTGACCCTGGTAATTGATCGAGGTTGCTTGAACATCCCCTTGGTTCATCGTGACATCGGCAGCAGGTATAGGAATCGGCTTCCACTTGTTCGTAGCGCCTGAAATCCTCAGTGCAAACTCACTATCAGACTGTTTACCATAGATTTCTAATGCTCTGTTGCTTTTACCGGCTAGTGATTGGCCACAGCCGTGTTTGCGATCGTCTAAAGGTAATGCGTCCAGTTCCGAC
This sequence comes from uncultured Leucothrix sp., assembly GCA_937923375.1. Lineage (GTDB taxonomy): Bacteria > Pseudomonadota > Gammaproteobacteria > Thiotrichales > Thiotrichaceae > Leucothrix. The sequence goes on along the minus strand of CALAJG010000181.1, from coordinate 2,260 downwards.
CTAGAAGAGTTGACTGCATATGATAATCCGTAACCATAATCAAACAACGGTGTATTCTCACCTTCGATAGCCTGCTCATAATCTGGCGTGCTATAGCTCGCAATGTGTAGGGGTGCCTTATTAATTGCCGCCGAGCACACTTTATTGGGCCAGCTGTAAGATAAGCGTCCCGTAAAATCGGCTCCGTCCCGCTGATACAAATTATCAACAATGCCATCAGCTTCTGTACCCGGTAACCAAGCAGCCACAAAAGCGTCGGATTGATTAATCCCTTCATTAATATAAAGTGGACGGCCTGAAAAGAACACTGTGACTACCTTCATACCAGACGCTTTAGCTGCAATAAGCGTTTTTAAATCCTCCGCATACCCTGCTTTTAAACGGGCAAAATTAAGGGTTTGATGTTTCTTGATATCACCTGAGAACTCAGCATAAGGGTCTTCACCGATAGCAATTATGGCAACGGTATTTTCATCCGTTTTATCTAAATCCGTTATAATATTTTCAGTACCGATATGATTTTCCAGTGCCATCTTTAAGGTTCTTGCGCTTGGAAAGTCAGCCAGCGTATTTTTAGTGCCCTGCCATGTAAGCGTCCATCCACCCGTTTGTTTACCAATATTATTTGCCGCACTGCCTGCTATGTAAATTCTCTGAGATGGATTCAATGGCAATACTTGGTTATTATTTTTCAGCAAAACTAATGACTTACGAACAGCTTCTCGTGCAAGTTCACGGTTAGAAATTGAGCCTAACTCACTCTGTTTACCGGCAAGTGAACGCTCAGTTGGTTTCGGTTTTTCCCAAAGATTGGCACGTTTTTTAACACGTAAGATTCGCGTCACTGCATCATCGATCCGTGCCGTCGATATGGTGCCATCATTGACTTGATCAATAACGTTTTTATAGAATTTTTTCCAATCGTTGTTTGCGGTAACCATAAAAATATCATTTCCAGCGTTTACTGCAGCAGCGCAGCTTGTCGCAGAGCAACCGTTTATTTCTTTATGGCCATTCCAATCAGTAACAACAATTCCATCAAACCCTATTTTGCCTTTCAGCACATCATTAATAAGATACTGACTACCATGAACTTTTTTATTGTAACCTCCCTTAACTGAAGGGTCATAATTATCATCGCTGTGCCAAGAGTTAAAGGAACTCATCACCACCTGAGCACCTGCTTCTAATCCTGAAAAATAACCAGCGGCATGGATATTGATTAAACCTTCTTCAGTAGCATGATTTTCACCACGATCCACACCATGCTTGGTGCCACCATCACCAACCCAATGCTTAACATTTGAAATTACTTTAGTATCAGTCTTTAAACCAGCAGCCCCACCTTGCAGTCCATCAACCATTTTTCCCGCATATTGGTAGACAATTTCAGGGTCTTCAGAGTAGCCTTCATACACTCTCCCCCATCGATAGTCTCTTGGTACTGAAACTGCCGGGGCAAATGTCCAATCCAACCCCGTAGCCGCAACTTCTCTGGCTGTTGCGTGACCAATACGGTAGATAAGGTTTGGATCATTTGCTGCCCCTAAACCGATGTTATGCGGAAATACCGTAGCGCCAAATACATTATTATGGCCATGTACCGCGTCAGTTGCCCACATAAAAGGGACTTTGAACCCACGATCACTGTAAGCTTGATCAAGCGCTTCCCAGTATGCATCGGCCGTTTCGGCCCATTGCGCAGCTGTTGCCCGTTTGTTTTTACCCGGCCAGGAACCACCACCATTAAGCAGTGAACCAAGCTTGTACTGTTTTGCCTCGCTGGGTGTCACCTGGTCCAAACTTGGCTGGATCATTTGGCCAACTTTTTCTTCAAGCGTCATTTTTGAGAGTATCGATGCAACCTCAGCTTCTATGCCGGCATCTTTAGCTACGGCACTTTTGATTGCTGGCCAATCAGCATAATACTTTAGTGTTGTGCTCACTTTACTTTTAGGTCCGGCTTTATCCGGGTCAGTGACAGATGTATTCTTGATGATTCCACAGCCAGAAAGTGTGGCTGTTAACATTGCTAGCAGTGTACAACGCCAAAAAAGACGACCATGAGACCGCCTAATCATTCTCACCATTAACACGCACCGCAATGTCACCCTCGTAGTCTTCTGACACATCAAAATTAATCGGGCGACAACAGACCTGGCAGTCTTCAATATATCGTGACGGTAATTCAGAGGTGTCGATAAAGACCTCAATCGTTTCTCCGCAGTAGGGACAATCAATTTCTCTAGGATCAAGTTCG
>CALAJG010000180.1 GCA_937923375.1 uncultured Leucothrix sp. | reverse complement strand
GTTCCAAATTTGTGGGGCCAGTATTTGCGGTGCGAGAAGATGTCGCGGGCTTGAGTATTCATCGCGCGATTATAGCGGGTTAACGTGACTAACAAAAATTTAAATCATAAATTCTACATCAGCCCTTAACGTTAACCACGCTAACCATCAGATACGAGTTTCTAACTCAGTAGGCTATCATCACTTCATTACGGCGGAAGAAAGGCAGTGTCCATGGTGGGTCATACCGAGACAACTCTGCTTTCCCTTTCGATCTGATATTCTTAGTCTTCAACCAAGCCTGTAGGCTTTTAGTCATGTTAGCCACTTTTTGAGCCCCTGCAAAACCAGAAAATCGAATAACAGCATAATTTCGCTTTGGTATTTGCCTAAGTGTTACTGCCGAGTTGTTTGGCTTAGGTAACGTCGCCATGGTGTATTTACTCGGCATCACAAAATGTACCCGCCATTGATTATTGCTCTGCTCCATGGTGACTGGAGTCGTCATGCTGATTTTCTCTGAGCCACCCGCTTCCATGGTTACCGGTGTCGTCATACTGATTTTTTCAGCGCTTCCTTTTCGAGACGTGTTACCGCCAAAGATATACCCAGCAATCTCTTTGAAACCTGCATTGGAGGCTTGCTTCATATTGCCAGAGACCAACACTTCAGCGATGATTTTTGGTTCGTATGCACGCAGCTCAAATGCGCCTGATTTCTCAATGACACGGTAAGTTGGTTCTTCGATAGCGGCCATGGCGACTCCGATAGAAAGGACAGATAAGAGACTAATTAACAGCGTTGTTTTAATTTTAAAGCGTAAGTTTTTCATATTCGCGATGCCTAATAAATGTGAACAAAGTGTTTCACTAATTAAAAGTCTTACATTGACGGTGTGAAATGAACGTGAAGGTTTACCCGCAACCCTAACGTTAATTAACGTGTCTTGTTTGTATCTTAAGTCTATGCTGTTGTTATGCCAAAACTTGGGGTAACAAGAAACTGAGGGTACTCAATCCCTACAGCCAAATAATCCTAACAATTAGGCAGTGTCATGAAAAAAATCGTTCAGATAGCCATCGCGAGCTTACAATTATTGTTGTTCGCAGCAGGTGTTACTCCCGCTCTAGCTAATCAAACCTCACCCCTCGGCATCAATACCAATGAAGCTATTGAGGTAGACTCCAGCCTGCCCTTTGTTGATTTGTTTCGCTTTGCGATGCCGTTTGAATCAGCACGGCCCTGGCTAACCAAAGGCAAAATTGACTACGATAAAAACGGTTGGCCTCGCAGGCTTAATGGCGGGCAAGTTGGTACGCGCTTCCTGAACAATATTCCCGCTGGCGCCTTACCAAAAGGCACTTACACGGTGCGCTATGAGGGTAAGGGACAATTACGCTATGGAGGCAGTGCCAAACTCATCAAACGTTTACGCGGCCGGGATCTAATTCGTCTGGAACCCAAGCCCGGTGGAGTGATTACTGCCACGCTCTTCATTATGAAAAGCGACCCTAAAAACTATGTGCGTAACATTCGGGTGCTAATGAGTGGCGGCATTTGTAAAAATAATCCGTTCAAACGTGTCAGTAGCGCTAAGCGGTGTAAGAAGCGTAAGTCCTATAAAGCTTTTGCCGATCATTACGATGACATTACCTTTAACCCAGATTATCTGAATTTTATGAAAGACTTCAAGGTCATTCGTTTCATGAACATGGCGGGCATTACCCGCAACCCGCTACGCAAATGGAAGAATCGACCTAACTTGCAAGAAGCGACGTGGGGCGGACCAGAAGGTGAGCGCGGTGTGCCGATTGAAATCATGGTAAAGCTAGCCAATCAACTCAATATCAACCCGTGGTTTAACATGCCACACAATGCGGATGATGATTTCATCCAGCGCTTTGCAGGCTATGTTAAGCAGCACCTAAACCCTGAGCTGACTGTTTATGTCGAGTACACCAATGAGGCTTGGAACGCGGTGTTTGTCCCGCAAGCCGAGCACATGAAACAAAACGGCACTATCCAAAAATTGGATACTGATCGTCGCCTTGCCGGCTTTAAGTACTATTCTAAACAAAGCGTTCACGTCTTTAAACAATGGGAAAGCGTGTTTGGCGGAACCTCACGCTTAGTGCGGGTGATGGGTGGCATGACCACCGACCTCGCCATGAGTGAGATCATCCTGGCCTATCAAGGAGCTTTTCAATACGTAGACGCATTGGCACTGGCACCCTACTTTTATATTGATCAGGACAAGCTTGGGTTGATCAACAATACCGATGAGGTGTTTAAGGTGTTGGGCGCAGCTGATAATCGCTATTCTATTGATAGTTTGTTGAAAGTCATTCGTTCGCAAGCTGAGCAAGCCAGCGCCTACGGTGTCAATTTGATTGCTTATGAGGGTGGTCAGCATCTGGTAGACCATAAAACACATAAAATGACAGAAGGTGCTACACCGTACTTAGTGGCGGCCAATCGTGACCCGCGTATGGCTAAAGCTTATCGTCGCCTGCTGGATGGTTGGAAAAACGTAGGTGGAAAATTATTTGTAGCCTTCTCCTCACCTAGACCGGCCACTTGGCACGGCAGCTGGGGAATTAAGGAATACATCAATCAGCCCGACGCAAAGACACCAAAATATCGTGCCTTAATGACCTTTAATGCTGATGAGCCATGCTGGTGGAAAGCTTGTAAAACGAATCAACTCGATAGCTTGCCCAAACCTGAGTTTCTTCCAGAGCATTTAGTCACAGGCAAAGCCGCAGCCGCTAAACAGCCGAATTCTGTGATGATAAATCGCAATGATAAAAATTTGAACGCAGATAAAGCGAAACCTCAGCGTATAGAAAACTTGCTAAACGGCACGCTCAGTAGCACTGAAGACCTGGCAGCGGAATGGCGCGCGAACTGGAATGATCAATACTTCAATCTTTCCGTCAACGTTTGGGACGATCAGTTAATGGAAGATTCCGATCAAGTCTGGGCGGATGATTCCATTGAAATTTATATCGATGCTGACGGCAGTCGGCAGAATAAGTTTGATGGTAAGGATGATTTCCATTTGTTTTTCAGTATGAAAGATCAAGCGGTTAGTTTAAGCGGCGGCTCACCAAAACGGACGCTTGATAGTATTCGGCATAAGATGATTGAAACCGACGAAGGCTACCGTTTGGACATGAATATCCCATGGCAATTAATCAATGTTAAACCACAAGTCGGCTTAAAGATGGGCTTCGATGTACATGTTAATGATGATGACAATGGAAATCTTAGGGATGCCAAAATGACATGGAATGCGGCGATCGATCAGGCTTGGAAAAATCCTAGTCTATTTGGTGAAGTGATCATTGCTGAATAATGCTAAAACTAAACGGTAATCAGTGGGCCAATAGTTAGACTAGTTTCAGTCAACTAGCGCTCCCGTATTGTCAGCGTTATACTAAATTAATAAACCAGCGGATCTGACAATGGCTCAAGCACTCCACAATGAATTCATAAGCTTTGACGACTACCTAGCAGGTGAGCGAGACGTGGATGTGCGCAATGAGTATGTTGATGGCCAGGTTTATGCAATGGCGGGCGCTAGTGAAACGCACAACACGATCAGTACTTCGCTGACTGCTGCGATTGATAATAACTTATCTGATGCCTGTCGCGTTTGGCAGTCCGACATGAAAGTCATCGGTGAAACTCAGGGAAAACACTTTTCTTACTACCCTGACATCATGGCAGCCTGTGGTGAAAACGAGGGTGATCAATACACACGAACCAATCCTGTTTTGATCGTTGAGGTGCTTTCGCCCAGTACACAGCGCATCGACATGAAAGAAAAATTTGATAATTACAAAAGCCTTGCCTCACTGCTTGAGTACGTGGTGGTTTCCCAAGATGTCCCGCTACTTCGCATCTTTCGACGCCGCAATGCTTGGAGCATGGAATCGTATTATTCAGAGGATATGATTGAGCTTGAATCAGTTGGCTTGACGATTGCAGTCAGCCACATTTACAGACGTGTGCGAAAAGAAGTCGGCTTAGAGCCGTCACCGTTATAACCCTCAACACGAACTTAGGCATTAGAAAGTTCTCAATCCATCACTGAACACACCACGTGCATCGACTCTTTCGTTGTACGCTTCTAATGCTTCAGAGTTTTTCTCTAGCCACTCAGTTCGCTTTTTCTCAGTCAACGCATCTACCAATGCCTGTTCAAGTAATTTTGAGAGATCAAGTTTGTATCGTCGAGCCTCAGTTAACAAGCTACCGTTAACGCTTAGCTTTGATGAGCGCTTAGGTGCAGTCGTGTCATAAATAAAAGAAGGTTGCATAAATCTCTCCAGCACTGGACTAAGTGCTAATCTCGGTACAAAACGTTAACCGATTGCCGAAGGCGATATGGCAATTATTGATGTAGCCTGTAAATTGAGAACGTTTTAAAATTTCCGGCGTGATGCATAGAGTTAAGGAGTTGACAAAAATTTCTAACGTTTCCTGAGGTGATCATTGCTGAATAATGACAAGTTAAAAATCCAATCGCCAAATACTTGTCGCCAGCTTGGCTAACTGGATCTGCCGCTTTTCAATTTCTTTCTCTCCCCAAACCTCATAATGCTCAGGTATTGCTCGGGTAATTTTGAACCCACTGCCAGCAAAAGCTTCACACTTTTGCTCAAAGCTTTGATTGCCAATTTTACGATTAGCAGCCACTTCCATCGGCGTCATATTGGCTAAGCGATAAATCAGCCGGTCTTGCTTTGCTTCATCAATGTGTGTCCAACTTTCATCTGGGTTTTCTGGCAAAATGTGCTCAAGATTATAAGCCTTATTTTCACTGTCTAAATGCTCGCCAGAACTTTGGCTTTCTAGTGCGAACAAGATGTATCTCACGACTTTTTTGTTACGACTATTGGATGTGCGTAACTCCTTTTCAGCAAAACTGGCTTTAAATTGCTTATCATCAGGATACACCGCGCTCAATGCATTCAATACAATTTTTAGATCAGGCAAACTACCATCACTAATACCACGCGCTACCTCGTTATAAAGGCGCTCTTGATCATTACTTTGCAGATTGCAAATCACGTTATATCGTAATGAAATGACGGCAACTGCCTGTAATATTCGGGTAAAGCTTGCCCGTTGATGCTCAAAGAAACTCTGGTAACTGGCCATCAACATCGCTAGCGGTTGACGTACATTAAACAGCTGCAATTGCTCCAACGCAGCCTTTTCTTCCTTATTCCACTGATGATCATGAGGGTCACGTAAGGCCATGTAGACCGCTGCACCTTCATCCATCTCCCTCAACAATTGAAAGGCTTTCTCACGTGTCGTCACTTCCTTTCGAATCACCTTAAATAACTCCGCCTTTCGCGCTAAACGGTGGTAACTATTCCAGAATACACGGAGAAATTCGGAAAAACGTTCATCTCCTAATAAGCCGACGATACGCTCCCAGCGATCTTCTAGTGCTTTAATCTCATTCTCATGGGTACTGTCGGAGCTGACGACTGAAAATAAATAATTTTTTAGTAAGTCTGTTGCAGATAGTTGCACTCCGCGGGCATTAAGCGTCTCAAAGACTTTAAATGCGTTCAATTCATCAGTCACTGTGATCACGGTAAAAAACAATTTATCAACCAAACTATCAATAAATACGGCAAAATCAGTACCACTATCATCTGTACTGCCAAAGCGATTTTTTAATTGCTCCTTAAACCAATTAAACGCTTTACGCAGTTGATGTTCTGATGCATTCAAACCGCGCATAGGTAGTTTTTCAAGAGAGACCAAATAAGTCTGGTAGTAATTGTTATTATGCCGATTGAGTTCAAGCTTAGGATGAGATACTAAGGTTACTGGGTCAACATATCCAATATAGCTGGCCTGAAGTTGGCTCTGTCGTTTCAGGTTATTTTCAGTATCTTTTCCGGCATCGGCAAAATCTTGCAGAAGAGACAATCCTGCCAGTAAGAGAACACTAATGGTGGTGATGCGCTGCTGACCATCAATAATATCAAATTGTTTGCCGTCAGAAGATTGAAGCACGAGATAACCCATGTAGTGAGCAGGCTCACCGTCTTTATCAAACATAGCCACGATATCTTGCCAGAGATCATCCCATTCATCGTCTGTCCATGAGTAATCACGCTGGAAAGGAGGAACACGATAGCGCATACCATTCCCTAATAACTTTCGGAATGTCTCATTACTCGTATTGAAATTCATTGCGCTCATGCAGATATCCAACGTGTTTATTCATGGCTATTATGGCAGATTTACGCTCGGTTTTCTTACTCCCTTTGGCAGCTGGGTATTCTATTAGAAAGTTCTCATTCCATCATCGAACTAAGTGCTAACCTCAGTACAAAACGTTAACCGATTGCCAAATGGATCTTTCACCGACATATCGTCCGTGTCCCATGGCGTTCTTTCAATGTCAGGAAGATGCTTTGGGTTTTTCTGCTGAAGCTCCTTATGAAATTCCACCAGCCCTTCAGTTTTAATCCTCATAGCAGCACCGGGATTGCAGTCACCTGTATGCCCACTCAAATGAAGAATACAATCCCCACGTGAAATTTGCATATACAGCGGC